>DBXA01000155.1:32811-33285 GCA_002309235.1 Christensenella sp. UBA1224
GCGACCTTGCGGATACCTTCTTCATTTTTAAAGACGGAGTCATGCAATTCTATCGTAAGAGGCCCGCCATTGCATACGCTGCCCACCGCGGGCCGTGCCATCGCCTGCACGACTGATACGGGGCCGGCATCCTCGAGGAGCAGGGAAGGTGAGAAGTTCGCGGGCAGCATTTCCCCCGCTCCCCTTCCGTCNNGCTGTCGCGCCGAGATCCCGCGCATGCCACCAGTAGTACATAGCCGAGCCGGTGCCGGTGCGGAAGATGCCTCCCCGTTCGTTTTTTCTTCCTTGCCAGGCAGCACTGAAGTATTCAATGAGCCTGTCGAGGAGTTCCTCGCACTCTTCATCCCTGCCAAGCTTCGGCGCTTCCCGGCGCAGCTTCTGTTTGAGTGCCGGATCGGACACAAAATCATTCCCGAGCGCCGTAAGAAGCCTTTCTTTTCCTACAGACCCATCGCCATACACGAAGGCGCGTAC
>DBXA01000155.1:33438-33786 GCA_002309235.1 Christensenella sp. UBA1224
CTCCCGTATTTCCGCGAGCCGGACTTTTTCCATCAGTTCCTCAAATGTATCACATTTTTCAAGCTCCGCAAGTATCACATCCCGCACGACCTGCGCATGCGACACCGCGCCGATATTGGGGATATCCATCGCGATGCCGGGGATGATGAACTCCCAACAGGCGGCCACCGTGTAATCACGCGCGTCTTCCTGCGCGTATCCCATCTTTTCGAGTGCCGGTATCACGACATCGTCATTCGAATACTGCGGAAAGCCAAGGCCCTGCTTCGTAAGCTCCGTACATAGCTCATACAGTTCCAGAGGTGTATTCCTGTCCACCCGAAGGTTGATCTTGGGATCGATCCTGCG
>DBXA01000060.1 GCA_002309235.1 Christensenella sp. UBA1224
GAGCGAATGGGTGGAGTATATGACCAGCGCCTCGATCTCCCCGATGACGGAGCTGCGCAAGCGCAATGGCAGGGAAGAGCCGTGGAAGGTAAAATACTTCGCCGTCGGCAATGAGACTTGGGGCTGCGGCGGCAATATGACGCCGGAGTTTTACGCCGATGAGTTCCGCCGTTATCAGACCTATATCCGGGATTACGGCCATACGCGCCCGAAGGTGATCGCTGTCGGCGCCGGCACAAGCGTCCGGAACCCGGGCTACAATTGGACGCGCGTAATGATGGAAAAGGCGGCGCGCTATATGGATGCCCTTTCCCTTCACTATTACACCGTCATCAGCGATGACTGGCGCCATAAGGGCTCCGCAACTCAGTTCGGCAAGGATGAGTATGATGCCGTCGTCACGCACGCCGGGTTTATCGATACACTCGTCAAGGGTCACGGCGCGATCATGGATGAATTCGATCCGGAAGCCCGCGTGGGCCTGATGGTCGACGAGTGGGGCACATGGTACGATGTGGAGCCCGGCACGAACCCCGGCTTCCTCTACATGCAGGATACCATGCGCGATGCCATCGTCGCCGCGATCACGCTGGATGTCTTCAACGCGAACTGCCGCAGGGTGCAGATGGGGAATATCGCTCAGCTGATCAACGTCCTGCAAGCCGTGATACTGACCGAAGGCAAAGAGATGGTCCTTACGCCGACCTATCACGTGTTCGAGATGTTCAAAGGTCACCAGGGAGCCGAGCTTGTGCAGAGTGCCGTGGAATGCCCGGTACTGGAACACGAAGGGCTGCGGACGCCCATGATCAGCCAGAGCGCTTCCGTGGACGCTGACGGAAGGGTTACTCTCACCGTTTCGAACGTTTCCTGCGATACGCCGATGCCCGTGGAGCTGCGGGTCGACGGCATGGAGGCAAATATTGCGGAGAGCAGGATCCTTACGGGGGATATGCACGACTATAATGATTTTACCTGCCCGAATAAGGTACAGCCCCGTCCATTTGAGGCGGTCACCGTGGAAAAGGGCGCCGCAGGTACGGAACTGCGCTTTGTACTGCCGGCCTGCTCAATTGTAACATTCTGTTTCGAGTAAATTTAATATCTTTCATTGATACAATTCTGTGAATAAAATGAAACACACCGCGTGAGCATGCGCCTCGCGGTGTGTTTTTTGAGATTTCGTTTTATGGTTTTGTGGTATAGGCTGCCTTGACAGCGGCCTGATGCGCCGCGTCTACTTTATCGGTGCCGTGCGTGCGGCTGTTGTAGAAGTGGATGCAGAAGTGGCCGTTGAAGTTGTTNNTTGCTGATCGTCTGTTCGCCGTGGTTGTAGAAGTTCATGGAGGCGGCGTAGTATTTGTTGCCGATCACGACCCAGATGGCTCTGCGGTCCCAGCTGATCTCACCGTAGATGTTGTAGATGGTCGCGGTGTCGCCGGCAGTGAGAGGTTCAACGTCAGCATGGTTGGTGCCGCCTTTGCGGTGCACAGAGAAGGCCTTGCGGGTGCCGACATCGATGACCTTGCAGTTGGTGCCGACCGGGAAGACTTTCTGTATGTCACCGGACCACCAGTCGCTGAGAACCACGGTGTATTGCGGCGTTATAGGCGTCTTGCTCAGGTTGGTGAGCAGCGTATAGCCTTTTTTGCCGGCCGTAGTGGTGAGGTAAGCGTATGTGCCCTTGACCTTGGTGACCAGTACCTTGTCGCCGACCTTGAGGTTAGCGACATAGCCGCTTGTGAGGCTGGAGTATAGGGTCACCGCCGTCTTGACGTAACAGATCATACTGACCGTAACGGTCTCAGGGGTGCTTGCGGAGCCTGTGCTCGTGGAACCGGTATATTGCTTCAGATCCGCCAGCAGGCAGTATCCTGTGATATCATTTACCTTGACATAGCCCCACAGATTGCCTGCGGTCTTGATGAGGTTGAATACCTTGCCCTTGGTGATGATGCCGTATTTGCTGGCCGATGTGCTGGGGCTCTTGTAGAGGCTGACAGCAGCTGCGGCGACAACCTTCATACCGGCCTTGACGCCGTTGGGATTGGTGGCGGAGACAGCAGGAGTCGGCGTTGGAGTGGGAGTCGGCGCTGCGGTCTCCTCGACATTGTTATTGCCGGGAACGGCAGTTTCCGAAGAAAGGGAGGAGGTCGGTGTGGGCGTTGCCGCAGGCGCAGAGGTCGGTGCAGCTGTAGGTTTGGCTGTGGCCGCGGAAGCAGCCGGCGCGCAGCAGGACCTGGGGACATAACCTATCTTTCCGTTGTATTTTACCAGGCACCAGGTAGATGTATAGGCACCGCAAAGTACGATTGCCCCGCTCTTTAAAGCTATTATTTTTGTACTGCCGGTAGAAGCCTGTGAATACAGGTATGTGGATGACTTGATTTTCAGATTAGTATAGCACTGCGTGACGGCACTGCCCGAGACGGGAATGAGCGCTATCAGCATAGAGACCAGCAGTACCGTCGCCAGGATCCGATTGTGTTTTCGCATGGAAAAAGGCCTCCTTTTGCTTGGGTACGGCTTGATTATATAACACCTTTTCCTTGAGAATCAAGCATGCAACCCCGGTGGGAAGCCCTTTTTGAGTAAATTTTACAAAAATGTTACAGTAAAATGCAATATATCTGTAATAAACTCGTCATAATTTCTTAAGACGTTCATTGAACCTTTCACTCAGGATCGCAGCTGCGTTATAGCCCTGCTGCTTGAGGCGCAGGTTCCTGGCGGCTACCTCCAGCACGATGGCGATGTTGCGGCCCGGCTGTATGGGGATAGTAAGCTTTGGTATGCTGATCCCTAAGATATCGGTATGCTCGTCGTCCATGCCGAGCCGGTCGTATTCCTTATCCTTCTTCCAGTGCTCCAGATGGACGACCATATCGATGGTGCGGCTGGTGATAACAGCGCCTATGCCGTATATCGTGGCGATATCGATGATGCCTACGCCGCGGATCTCCATGAGGTGGCGTATCATGGGCGGGGCTTCACCGATCAGTGTATCGGATACACGGCGGATATCGACCACATCATCCGCGACGAGTCTATGACCGCGCTTGATGAGCTCCAGCGCGGCCTCGCTCTTGCCTACGCCGCTCTCGCCGGCGATCATCATGCCTACGCCGTATACATCCACAAGTACGCCGTGCCGCGTGACGCGGGGAGCGAGCTGGTCGGAGAGCCAGGTGATCATCTCCATCTCCACCATGGTCGTATCCTTGCGGGACATGTAGACGGGGATCTCCTTTTCGCGTGCCATGCGCAGCAGCATCTCATCACAGGGGATGCGGTGGCAGATGATGATGCAGGGGATATCGTAGGATATGAGCTTGGCGATACGTTCCTCTTTGACGGCGGGGTCAAGCTGCTTCAGGTATTCGAGTTCTACCTTTCCCAGCAGCTGCGGCCTTTCATAGGCGAAGAAATCCCAGAAGCCGGCGAGCTGTATGCCGGGGCGGTTGATATCGCTGTTCTCAATGGCGAGATCGTCTGCTTCGTTGTCTGAAAGTACCTCAAAGCCAAAGGCCTTGATGAATTCCTGCTTGTCTATCATTTGATATCACACCTCCGGTATCGTGCCGTCAGAGAACCAGTGTTCCAGTACGCGCGCAAGGCCGTCGACAGCGTTGGAAGGGGCTGCGAATGGGGCTCTGGCGAGGAGAGAGGCGTCGGCGTTCGCCATCACATAGCCGCAGCCGGCGAAATCGATCATGCTCATATCGTTTTCGCCGTCCCCGAAGGCGGCGGTCTCATCCCGATCGATGCCCAGGCTTTCGGAATAAGCCTTCAGCGCCTCGCCTTTATCGGCATGGCAGCTGAATATCTCCAGATAGGTGGGCTTTGAGATGGCGCAATTGAGCCTGCCTGCGAAATGCTGCCGGAATTCCTCTGCCCAAAGGGCAATATTCTCCTTCTCGTTTACGATGAGGATCTTATCGGCGTCGCCGGTGAACCATTCGGACATCTTTTCGCCTACGGCATGCCCGGGTATGCCGAGAGCCCTGGCGTAGCGGCCGGCATAGATGTTTTCATTCTTATAATAATATGTGCCGTCTTTGTACATCTGTACGTGCGCACCTCTTTCTTCCGCCATGAGGGCGGCCTCGACGGCAAGATCGTGTCTGACGGGCATGCGAACGATATCCCTGCCGGTAAAAAGATCTGTCGTGAGAGCGCCGTTAAAGGCGATCACCGCCCCGTTGATCTGCAGCTCCTCGGCTATGGCGCGCATGGCGGCAGGCATGCGCCCGGAGGCGGGTACGAAGATGCAGTTCCTGCGAACGGCCTCCCTGACGGCGGCCTTTGTCCTTTCGGTTATGAGACCGCGGGGGTCGAGCAGGGTATCATCCAGGTCAGCGGCTATCATTTTGATGGGCATATGCTTCAGCGCCTTTCTTTTTATGTATCTTATGATAACAGGAAACGGGCTCCGCGGCAATATATAACATTATACGGATTGGAAAAAACAGGTCAAGGGTTGTATAATGGTGAAAGAATCTAAGGGGGATTTACAGATGAGAAAATGTGATGTCGTTATCGTCGGAGCAGGCCCTGCGGGGATCTTTACGGCGCTGGAGATGCTGAGGCGCGGGAGCGCTGCTTCCATTATCATAGTCGAAAAGGGTCAGCCTGTTGAAAAAAGGTATTGCCCTAAGGCCAGGACCGGTAGATGTATGAACTGCAAGCCCTATTGCCATATCACCACGGGCTTTTCCGGCGCCGGCGCTTTTTCCGATGGAAAGCTGTCACTCTCCTGCGAGGTGGGAGGAGATCTGCCTTCCCTGGTTGGGGAGCAGCTGGTGCAGGATACGATAGGATATACGGATGGGATCTACCTGGAATTCGGTGCGGATACGCATATCGAAGGGGTTGCGGATCCGGAGGCCGTCAAGGAGATACGCAAGCGCGCCATCAGCGCGGGGCTCAGGCTCGTTGATTGTCCTATCCGCCATCTGGGGACGGAAAAGGCGCAGGCGTTGTATTACGCGATAGAGCAGACGCTGCTCGACAGCGGCGTCGAGATCATTTTCGGGAATGAGTGCGTGGATGTGATACTCGAAGGGGATGCCTGCCGGGGGATCAGGATAGCTGGAAAAGCCGGGGAAGAGGAGATCTTCGCGGAGCATACCGTCATCGCTACCGGAAGGCGCGGCGCTGACTGGCTCGAGCGCGTCTGCGCGGATCATAAGATCGCTCACCAGCCAGGTACCGTCGATATTGGGGTAAGAGTCGAAGTGCGCAATGAGATCATGGAGCACGTGAACGAGGTGCTGTACGAATCCAAGCTCATAGGATACCCGAAGCCCTTCAAGAATAAGGTGCGCACCTTCTGCCAGAATCCGGGCGGTTTTGTGGCGCAGGAAAACTACGACAACGATCTTGCTGTAGTAAACGGGCACAGCTATAAAGAGATCAAGAGCAGCAATACGAATCTGGCGATACTCTGCTCCCACAATTTTTCAGAGCCCTTCAACCAGCCCATCGCCTACGCGCAGAAGGTAGGAGAGCTGACCAATATGCTTGGCGCGGGCCATATACTGGTACAGCGCTTCGGAGATATACTGGACGGCAAGCGGACTTGGGCAAAGGAGCTGAGCCAATCCAACATACGGCCGACGCTCCCGGATGCCGTGGCGGGTGATATCACCGCGGCAATGCCTTACAGATCCATGATCAATATCATAAACTTCATTCAGGCGGTAGACCAGGTTGTGCCGGGATTCGCCTCATATGAGACTCTCCTGTATTCGCCGGAGCTGAAATTCTATTCCAACCGTATCCGGATGAACGAGAGATTTGAGACGAACATACAGGGGCTGCACTGCCTGGGGGATTCTTCCGGCTGGACGAGAGGGCTGATGATGTCCTCTGTCATGGGAGTACTCATGGCAAGGCAGCTTTCGTAGGGGGAGTGATCGGATGGAACTGTGGGATGCTTATGACCTGATGCGCAGAAGGACAGGGGGGACCCTGGTGAGAGATGAAGCGATACCCGAAGGGCTCTGCCACCTGGTGGTGCACATCTGGTACCGCAACAGGAAGGGAGAGCTCCTCGTTCAGCGCCGTGCTCTTTCACGGCAGCTCATGCCGGGCGTCTGGGCATGCACCGGCGGCAGTGTCACCAAGGGTGAGGATTCAATACAGGGGCTCATCCGGGAGAGCACCGAGGAGATGGGCATCGTTCCGGATGTCGAAAAGACTGCCTTTGTCCTCTCCTTTATGTGGGAGGACGGGCTGACGGATGTGTATCTGGTGCCGTTTGACGGGGAGGTATCGGACCTGCACCTGCAGGAAGAGGAGGTAATGGACGCCAAGTGGATCACGTTGGAGGAGCTCCGTTCCTATATCGGGAGAGAGGATAAGTTCTGGCAGTATCCGTATCTGGACATGCTCCTCGGCTATCTGAAGGACCATCCTGTGCAGTAAACAGCGGGATACGCCCATGTATTGCCTTATAGGAAGATAAACACAAATGACATGAAAAGCCCCTCGGTCTGCTGATGCCGAATCTGCAGCGGGGGGCTGAATCATACATGTCTTCAGTATCTTCTGAGCGTGTTCCCATATGAAGAAAGCCTTCGTGATTGACAATTGAAGTGATATATACTACTATATGAGTATATGTTAGTCTGATATATATGGGGATATATACGCTTTGTTATTCGGAGGATATGAATTGGAAGAACAGTATAAGGTGACCATGGAGATCGAATCTCCGGACCAGTACATGGCGATATTCGGCCTGAAGGATGAGAACATGGAGCTCCTGCGGGGGGAGCTTGGCGTTGAGATATATGCGCACGGTTCGGAAATAACGATAACGGGCGAGAAAGCGGAGCTCTGCCGGGAGGTATTGGAAAGGCTTCGCGATATCGTGGCACGGGGAGATCGGATCGACCGTACGCGCATACGCTATGCCATAGAGCTGGCGGCGGAGGGAAATGCCGACCGTATCGCGGAGATCATGCGGGATGTGATCGCCATCACCTACCGCGGAAGACAGGTCAAATGCAAGACCATGGGGCAGAAGACCTATGTGGACGCGATACGCAAGAATACCTGTACCTTTGCCATCGGTCCCGCGGGAACGGGCAAGACTTATTTAGCGGTGGCGCTTGCCGTGGTCGCCCTGAAGAACAAGGAGATCGAAAAGATCATTCTGACGCGTCCCGCGGTAGAAGCAGGTGAAAAGCTGGGTTTCCTTCCCGGTGATCTGGCACAGAAGGTAGATCCGTACCTGAGGCCGCTGTACGACGCTATCAATGATATGATGGGCACGGAAGCTTACCAGAAGCTTCTTGAGAGGGGAGCGGTAGAGGTCGCGCCGCTTGCCTACATGCGCGGACGCACGCTCAACGATGCCTTTATCATACTTGATGAGGCACAGAACACCACATCCGAACAGATGAAGATGTTCCTGACCCGTATGGGTATGGGCTCCAAGATGGTGATAACGGGTGATGTTACGCAGATAGATCTGCCTGCCGGGAAGAAAAGCGGCCTGGTAGAGGCATTGGATGTGCTCAAAGGGGTCGACGATATTGCCATCGTGACGCTGAGCCATAAGGATGTCGTGAGGCATGAGCTCGTGCAGGCGATCGTCAAAGCCTATGAAAAGCATGATAAACAGGAGCCCCGCACGCCAAGCGTACCAAGGTTCCGCACCCCTGTCAGATGAGGCCGGGCCGGGAGGAATGAACGATAATGGCCGGAAAAGATAAAAAGCGAAGGATATCTCCTGTCTTTACCTCAGTACTTGTCATGGCGGCGGCAGCCGCTGTCATATCGCTTGTGCTGATGATAGCCGTCACGCCGGGCAGGTATGACCTGAAGGTGGGACAGGTCTCAAATGTCACGATCACAGCGACAAAGGATGTTGTCGATACCGTGACGACCATGCATCTAAAGGATGCGGCGGCTGCAGGGGTAGAGGCCTCCTATATACCGGATCCGACTGTAGCCGCGGATGTCATAAGCGACCTGCAGGACGCTTTTGTGGAGTTTTCGAGCCTCGGTTACGCAGAGGATGAAGAGGCTCCGGAGGAGATCACGCAGGAGATGCTTTCGGCCGCGGCTGAGAAGATCTCCCCGGTCGAGATGACGGAGACCAGGCTCAAAGCCGTCATGATGACGGGTCAGGATACCTTGAAGGATCTTGCGGCACAGACTGTCACCCGGGTCCGTGAGCACCTGAAGCTGAACATAGCCCAGGGCCAGGAGAACCAGACGATCTATACCATACAAAGAGAGCTTGCCTCCGCAGGGTGGGATAACGCTTCCCTTACGGGCGCCGCGGCAGACATGCTGCGCCCGTATCTGAAGGCCAACATGCTCATCGACGAAGGAACGACCGATGCCAATCGCCAGAAGGCTATGGATGAGGTGGAGGACGTCGTTTACATCAAGGGCCAGAATATCGTCCGATCCGGCGAGATCGTCACCAAGGCGCAGATCGAGATGCTCAACAGCCTGGGCCTTCTAAAGGAGCAGGGATTCGACAAAAACCTGCTGATAGGGGTAGGAATGGTGTCCATCATTCTGATGGCCCTGATGGCCCTTTATCTGATCACTTTTGAGAGGAGCATGCTCTCGCAGCCTTCTGCCATATTGCTTCTGATGTGCATACTCACGCTTACGGTAGTCGCGTGCTGGGGAACGAGTCTTATTAATGTATACCTGATGCCCGCGGCATTGGGCGCGCTTATGATCTGTTACCTGATGAAGCCGCGCCTTGCCCTTATGGCCGGCATCGTGCTCGCAGTTCCTGCCGCGCTTATCGCGACAGGTGCGAGCGGCACATTTACCGTATCCGTATTCACGTCAATATTGACATGTCTTGCTTCAGGCTCTCTGGGCATCAGCATCATTCGCAGCAGGAGCGACAGGGGAGGGGTCATACTGGCCGGTGCCTGCTGTGCTGCTATCAATTTTGTCTTATGCATCGCGACAGGACTCATCACGAACGCCAATCTGTCCAAGGTGCTGGAAAACGCGTGCTGGGCGGCCGGGTCAGGTCTCCTGTCGGGGCTGCTGTGCGTGGGCTTGCAGCCTATCGCGGAGAACCTGTTCAACCTGCCTACGCGCGCCAGGCTCAACGAGCTCGCAAACCCCAACAGGCCGCTCATGCGCAGACTGCTCCTCGAAGCGCCGGGTACCTACCATCACTCGATCATGGTCGCAAACCTTGCGGAAGCTGCGGCAAATGCCATCGCGGCGAACGGCGTGCTTTGCCGCGTCGGCGCTTATTATCACGATGTTGGAAAGCTCAAACGGCCGCTCTATTTCAGCGAAAACCAGATGGGAGACAATCCGCATGACAGGACGGACCCCCGTGTATCGGCGGCTATCATACTCTCACACCCCTCGGATGGTGTGGCGCTCGCTTCCAAGGAGCATTTGCCGCAGGCTGTGCTCAATATGATCGCGACGCATCACGGGAGAACGAAAGTTGCGTATTTCCTGGATAAGGCGATCAAGCTGAGCGGTGCGGAAAATGTCAATGAGGCGGACTACACTTACAATGCCCCTCTTCCTGTGACGAGGGAGGAGGCTGTCCTCATGCTGGCAGATCCGGTGGAGGCAGCAGCGCGTGCTCTTCCGAGCAAGGACAGCGCGAGCCTTGAGCAGCTTGTCGATAAGCTGACCAATGCAAGGATCAATAACGGCGATCTGAATGAATGCAGACTGACCCTTGCAGAGATCGCGTCGATCAAGCAGGCGTTCATGAACGTGCTGCTGGGCATGTACCATGAAAGAGTCGAGTATCCGGAAGACAAAGGGCAGAAGAAGAACTGGTCCGTCAAGCTGTTCGGAAAGTACAGGCGCGATCCTGTGCCGGAAACATCTGCCAAGGCTTCTGCCTTCCAGGTGAAGGAGGGGCAGTCTGCAGCGAGGCCCGCCCAGGGTGCGGCTGCCGGCCCAAGGCCTGTGCAAAAACAGGATGTTGTCCAACCGAAAGAGGCAGGAAAGACCCAGAATGCGGCGAGACCCGCGTCGAATGCGGCAGCCTCGAGGGAGGAAAGCGCACCCGCGCCTGTGAAGGAGGCGGCAGGCACTCAGGATGCTCCGACGGCTGCCTCTCCCGCCCCGGCAGCAGCTAAGGAAGGATCGGCTCCCAAGCCTGAAAAGGAACAGCCGCCCGTCAAGACAGCGGAAAAGGCGGTTTCAGCAACGAAGGGGGAAGAAACAGCCAGGCCTGCCGGTATGCCGGAAACGCAGACACCCGTAAAGGATAAAGCGGCAGTGCCGGTAAATGGCAATGCGGTAGATGGAAAGCCGGCAGCGGCGGATGGCACTGTTCCCGGAAAGGAAGCGGCTGGCGCGCAGAACAGCCTTAAGGGGACACAGGAGAAACGCGCAGAGGACTCTGGAATGGAAACCGTGACGCCTGGAGAGAGTAAGGCATCCGCGGAGGTTGAGAGCGTGTCTGAGAAAGGCGCAGGGGAGGCTTTTGATAAATGACGCTCGAATTCATATCCGAAAGGGATGACCTGCCGCGGGATCTTGAGCCGCTCCTTGAAGCAGTCGCGCAAAGCTGTGCCGGTGCGGAAGGCTTGAGCATACCTGTATTTGCGTCGCTGACCGTCGTCGGAGACGAGGAGATACATGCGATCAACCTTGCCGAGCGAGGCGTCGACAGGCCGACAGATGTTCTGTCTTTCCCGAGTGTATCATATCCGGTTGGAAAGACCGCGCGGGATTGCGAGACGCGCATCAGGAGGGAATACGACCCGCATACGGGAGCATGCTTTCTGGGGGATATCGTGATATCCCTGCCCAGGGCAAAGGAACAGGCGGCGGAGTACGGTCATTCCCTCCGCAGAGAGATATGCTACCTTACTGCACATGCGATGTTCCACCTGATGGGCTATGACCATATGCGTGATGAAGATAAAACGGTTATGAGGGTGATGGAGGAAAAGGCGCTTTATTCCCTCGCACCGGAAGAAGGGGAGGCTGGTACTATGGAGGATGACAGGCTGTACGAGGCGGCTGTCGCGATGTTGGAGCGTTCGTACGCGCCGTACTCGGATTTCAGGGTTGGAGCGGCGATACTTTGCGATGACGGCAGGGTCTTTACCGGATGCAATGTGGAGAACGCTTCCTATGGCGCTACGATCTGCGCCGAAAGATGCGCTGCCTTTACGGCTGTCGCGAATGGTGCAAGACGCTTTGTAAAGATAGCAGTCGTGGGTGCTTCGGCTAAGGCGTGGCCCTGCGGTATGTGCCGGCAGGTCCTGGCGGAATTTGCGGACAGCGATATGGTGGTGCTCGTGGGAAAGAAGGGCGAGGCGTATACCTCGCACACTTTGGGAGAACTTTTGCCTTACTGCGTTGCCAAGAAGGATATATTGGAATAATAAAAGAGATCAACAGATCATAGGAGGATATTGGTATGGCACTTGCGGACATCGGACTTGTAGGACTTGCGGTTATGGGTGAAAACCTGGTAATGAACATGGAGAGCAAGGGATTTACGGTGGCGGTTTACAACCGCACTACCTCGAAGGTGACGAACTTTGTGGAAGGCCGCGCTGCAGGGAAGAATATATTGCCTGCGTATTCCCTGGAGGAACTTGTTGCAAAGCTCAAAAAGCCCCGGAAGGTATTCCTGATGGTCAAGGCCGGGCAGCCTGTGGATGATTTCATCGAAAAGCTCATCCCCCTGCTGGAGGAAGGAGATGTCATCATCGACGGCGGAAATTCCCATTTTCCGGATACCATACGCAGGACAAAGTATGTGGAAAGCAAGGGACTGCTGTATATCGGCACAGGTGTTTCCGGCGGTGAGGAAGGTGCGCTGAAGGGCCCGAGCATGATGCCCGGCGGTTCTCCCGCAGCGTGGCCCATCGTAAAGGATATCTTCCAGTCTATCTGTGCCAAGGTAGAGGACGGCTCCCCCTGCTGTGACTGGGTGGGCGAGGATGGCGCCGGCCACTTCGTAAAGATGGTCCATAACGGCATCGAATACGGAGATATGCAGCTCATCTGCGAGGCCTATCACCTGATGCGCACGTATTTGGGGATGACAGCCGATGAGATGGAAAAGGTATTCGAAAAATGGAACGGTGAGGAGCTCGACAGCTATCTGATCTCCATCACAAAGGATATCCTGGGGTACAGGGATGCAGACGGAGAACCTATCGTCGATAAGATACTCGATACAGCCGGACAAAAGGGCACGGGAAAGTGGACGGCTATCGCGGCTCTGGATGAAGGTGTGCCGCTGACGCTGATCGGCGAGGCCGTATTCGCCCGCTGCCTTTCCGCGATTAAGGAAGAGCGCGTCGCGGCTTCCTCTGTCATAAGAGGACCCGAGGTGAAGTTTGAAGGCGACAGGGAACAGTTCCTTGCGGATATCAAGAGTGCGCTCTATGCCTCCAAGATCGTCTCCTATGCCCAGGGCTATTCCCTCATGAGGGCTGCGGCAAGGACATACGGCTGGAACCTGAATTACGGAGGCATAGCGCTTATGTGGCGCGGCGGCTGCATCATCCG
>DBXA01000150.1:0-1437 GCA_002309235.1 Christensenella sp. UBA1224
GGGTTCATCAGCCGCAGCCAGGCCATTGCGCCTACATAGGGCGGCACCATATATGTCATGACAAACAGCGCGCGGAAGAACCTGCGGCCGTAAAGATCCGTCCGTCCCACAAGCCACGCCAGGGGAAACGCGATCGCCGTTCCCAGTACCATCGTCACAGCGGATGCCAGGAGTGTATTCTTAAGCGCCTCGAGGTTCAGCGGAAAGTTGAAAAGCCGTTTAAAGGTGTCAAAGGTAAGCTGCCCTTCCGGGAACAGGCCCCGGATCGCCATGCAGATCACCGGCAGCACCTGGAATACCAGCAAAAAATCGATGATCAGCAGTATGATGAGCCACTTGATATCGAATACATAGCGCCTTTCGGAGCGCATGAGGAGGGCGAGCAGCGCCATATCCAGCATGAGCAGCACGCCCAGGAGCATCACGGTGCGGCTGCTTGACAGTATGCATTGCGACAGCCAGCTCACCTCGCCGCGGGCGATCATGCCAAAGGCGGTCAGCTGCTGTTCTTTATCGCGTACGCTCTTCTTGAGAAGGTTTGTGTGTTCGGTCACTGCCGCATCCTGGGAACCGCAGGCAACGAAAAGCACCTGCGCCAGAGCGGCGCTGCGCTTTCCGCCGGTAAGCCCGCCCGCCGGCTTTTCCGCCGCCTGCGGGAGAGGCGCGTTTTCATCCGTCAGACATTTGAGCAGTTCTGCGCGAAGGGTTATGAGCTCTGTCTCCGAAAGACCGGTAACGGCCTTCCTGTCACCGGAACCGATCTTCGGCCCCGCTGTCAGGAAGGAAGAGTACAGGAGCTTCCAGGTGAGCTCTTCACCGCCCTGTGAAGCCAGCTCCCGCGCCCGGGCGTCTGCTCCGGCCTTCTGGGAGCCCCAGCAGTCTTCCAGTATCGCAAGAGCCGCTTTCTTGACGCTTTCGCGTTCGGATGCAGGAAGTGCTTTAAGAGCAGGCTCCAGGTACTTTTTCCAGGCAGCCGTCACATCCCCGGACAGCGAGTGGATCGATGCATACGCGCTTTCCGCGCTGAAACCGGACGCGGCAAACTGTTCCTGGCCCCGAAAGCCCGTAAAGACCAGGAACGCGCCAAGCACAAACAGAAACGCAAGGACGAGCGCTGTCGCTTTTTTCACAAGAGGGATCCTCCTACTGGGTCACCTTCATCGTCCACAGGTTGTTATTGGCCTCGCGATTACGATACGCCTTTTCCCAGTCAACGCCAAGATCCTTTTCGATCAGACTGTCCGTATCCACGGATCCCACGGGATACTCATCGCTCCCGGCCAAAACAGAATGCATGAAACCCTGCATGACAAGTGACTGGCCTTCCTCGGTGAGCAGCCACTGCGCAACAGCCTCGGCAGCCTCGGTATTGACGTTTTTGGAGTACTCTTCCGCCACGATCATCACCGTGGAGGGGATCAGCACCACGCCGTCCTC
>DBXA01000150.1:1492-3872 GCA_002309235.1 Christensenella sp. UBA1224
GATTCCTCCAGTATCATGATAGCCGCGCATTCGCCGCTCTGCAGTTTGGCAATAGCCGTAGAACCGGATTCGCGCATCACCTTGTTTTCGCCCAGCTTATCGAGATATTCTTCTCCGTATGTCTCCGTCAGCGAGCAGACCGCCGCATAAGCAGTGCCGCTGGTCATGGGATCGCCCATGGAGATATAGCCCTTCAGGGAAGGATCATAGGCAAAATCGCGGAATGTTTTGGGGATTGTCACACCCTTTTCAGCCCAGTATTCTGTCTTTTCCGGGTTGTACGCCAGTACCATATTGCACACGCGCACAGGATACCAGAAGCCATCCTCGTCATAGGGGAACCGCAGAAGATCCGCAGCGCCTTCCACCTCAAAGGAATGCAGGTAGCCGTATTCTTTCATCTCAAGGGAGAAGGCGGGTTCAGCCACCATGAACATATCGCCTTCCAGCGGCTGGTCGCGCTTATCGCCCATCTCACCGTAGATCTTGGTGATCAGCTTGCTGGTGCCGGAATAAAAGAAAAAGCTGCCTTCATTGCCGGGGATGAGGTTCGGGAATTCCTTTTTGAGTGCCTCATCCATCTTTTCGATGACTTTGGGATACATGGATGTATAGATGACCAGTTCTCCTTCCACGTCCTCATTGACGGCAAGAGCAGGAGCACACAGGCACAGGAAAAGCGCCAGCGCGAGTATCACAGAGATCTGCTTTTTCATGGGGTATCCTCCATTCCTGTCTATCGATACAGGGGCCATACGGCAGTATGGCGCCTGCAGATTATTATACATCCGGCAATGCCGTGATGGCAACCGGTATCCCGCCTGTCAGTCCCTGTATGTGCCCATGATGAGCTCCATCAGGTGTATGCCGTTTTTGCCGGCCATGCGCACGCCGGATGTGCAGCGGTTGCAGTATGTGACCACATTATCGCAGGGGTATTTTTCCGCCTGCTCCAGCATAAACCGGCGCTGCTCTTCCTCCGGCAGCAGATAGAGCGGCCCCTTTCCATGTGCCTGCCAAAGGGCGATGTTTTCCGGCGTGTTCGGCTCAAAGTGGAGATTTCCGCAGAATACGGATTTTTCACGCTTCTCTTCCATTTCCAGTATAGAAATGCCCATGCGCTTCAGGGCTTCGCGCACCGCCGTATGGATCTCCGGGTGTTCCCTGTCGCGCCAGCAATCCTGCACCGTTGCTGTCAGGCCGCCATAGTCCGGCCAGGTGAGATCATCCTGACCGAGAAGCCAGACAAACAGGTTGACCGGCCTGAAACGATCGGGAAAGCGCTCCTCCAGAGTACTGCGGCAGGCTTGGCAAAAGTACAGAGCGGATGCTCTTTTTGGTAAAGCGGAACCCTTTTCCACGCGGCAGCAGCGCGCCTTCGGCATCTTTCGGCCCAAATAGACCGACAGTCTCTCAGCTGCCTCCGGCGCGAGTTTATTGAAATTACAGCTTGGGAAATAAACTTCCTCCATAGCCTTCCTCCGCATGTTCCTCTTTCGGCTGTCAGATCCTATTTACTGCCCGCAGATGCCCTTGCCCGCAGCACCGATGCCGCCACGCGGCAGGCGCGCATATATGCGAGAGTGATGTAATCCTCCGGCGTCATACGGTCATAAGCATCGTTTTCATGCCTGCCGGGCTTACTCTGGCGGTTCAGTTCAAACGTGAGGGGGCCGGCATATCCGCATTTTGCCAGCCGATGCGAAAAACCTTCCCAATCCGCGATGCCGTCATAGGGCAGAAGGTGCAGATCGTCCAGCCAGGTGATCTCACCGCCTTCATCCCTTATGCCCAGGTTGTCGTTCACATGGGTGGCGATCAGCCTGCTGCCGAAGCGGGCAAGCAGATCCTGCGAGCGGTTGTAGCACATCTCATGCCCGGTATCCAGGCAGAAGCCAACTGCCTTTTCCTGCCGGAAGGCGTCCATCAGAGCATAGAGGTACTCCTCACCTTCGGTGTTCTCGAGAGCGATCGCGACGCCAAGCTTTTCCGCTTCCTTCACCAGCTTTCCGAAGCGGTCGATACCGATCTGTGCGGGGGTGTGATCCTTAAATCCGATAAAGGCATGGGAAACCATGATGGGCACGCGGGCATCCGCGCAATCCCGCAGGCATTGGGTGAGCATCGCAACGGTATCATCCCCGGCAGGATCATCCGCAAGCCATATGGTATTGATCGTGTTAAAAGGCGCGTGCACGGATTGGTACAGCATGCCTGTCTCATCTGCCGTTTTCCTGGCATTTTTCAGCTGCTGCGCATCCTTCCACCCGGTAAAAAAGCCCTCAAAACCGGTCTGGGCGAAAAGGCGTATCTGTTCCTCTTCCGTTTTGCCGAAGCCACCGCTCGTCGCCAGGCACAGCTTCATACCGTACATACCGCC
>DBXA01000173.1:0-12471 GCA_002309235.1 Christensenella sp. UBA1224
TAGTGAATGGATGCCCTGTGGGCATCCAGAGCCGGCCCCACCGAGCCCGCAGGCGAGTTTCGAGCCCTACCTGGGGAGCCAAAATGATAAGGGGTATGAAGCGCAAGCGACATACCTCTTTTCCTTTTGGCTTTTTCAATTGAAGGGCTCGAACGGGCGGGTGTAAGCAAAAGGTCTCGGCTGCGGCCTCGGCAGTCGCGGCTCTGAATGCCCACTGGGCATTCATTCACTACCGCTCCCACATTTCATGTGCCAGTGGACCTTTTGCCCCCGCCCCACCGAGCGGCACTGTGCCGCGAGTTTCGAGCCATACTCGATTTCTATTTATATTATCGATAAATGCAAAGGAAAAAATAAAATTGTTAGATTATGCCTTCCTGATGTGTGGCAGCAGAATGTCGCCTCTACAGAAGATGTGATTCACAACACCGAGATCATATGATTAAGGTATAGAGGTAAAAGAGATATGGAAATATGCTGCGCGCCATATTAGGAATCGCCCAAAAGCAAACGAATAGGCGGCATTCTTCTGCCGCCTATTTGTTGAACATTCTTTTTTTGTTCAGCCTTCTGCTACAGGTTGTCGACATCGATCTGGCTAAGCATCTCTATTCCATTGGCTGTAAATGCCTCGAGTGCTTTATGACCGTCGTTCAGACGCAGTATCATGTGGGCTTTGCCGTTTGCATTCGTCCGAAGGAAAGAGTACATATACTCTACCGAAAGCTCTGCGCGCTCGATAACAGTCAGCAGTTCAGCAAGACCTAACGGACGATCCGGTACGGAGGCGCATATGACGTGGTTGAGCCTGGCAATGTAGCCGCCTTCCTTTAGAAGAGTCATGCTTTGCTCGATCTGATCGCTGTGTACGATCATGCGCACAATGCCGAAGCTTTGCGTATCAGCAATGGATAGTGCCAGAAGGTCTATACCGCCCTTGCCGAGCAGCTCGGTCATGGCGCGCAGTGTACCGGGATTATTTTCCAAAAAAACGGAAATCTGACTGATAAACATAATGAAATCCTCCAATCAGAGCTTTCTCTTGTCGATGACTCGTTTTGCCTTGCCTTCGCTGCGCGGCACGGATTTAGGTGCTACGAGTGTGACCTTTGCGGAAATGCCTACAACCGATTTGATCTGATCTGCAATGTGCTTGTGTACAGCTTCGATGTGGCTGACGGTATCCGAAAACATATCTTCGGTCATCTCTACCTGTACTTCCAATGTATCGGAATCGTTTACGCGGTCGACGATCAGCATGTAATGCGGTGCAACGCCCTGAGTGCCGACGAGTACTGTTTCTATCTGGCTGGGGAACACGTTCACACCGCGTATAATGAGCATATCATCAGTGCGGCCTGTTATTCGGCTCATTCGGGCAAGAGTTCGGCCGCAGGCACACTTTTCGACAGTAAGGGAGCAGATGTCGTGAGTGCGGTAACGAAGCATGGGCATTCCTGTTTTAGTGATTGTGGTGAATACCAATTCGCCTGATTGACCATAAGGAAGAGGTTCTCCCGTCGCCGGGTCGATGATCTCGGCGATCACATGGTCCTCGTTGATGTGCATACCGTGTTTTTCCAGACACTCGAAGGCGACGCCCGGCCCGGCGATCTCCGTAAGGCCATAGATATCGCAGGCATCTATTCCCAGCAGCGCTTCAATGCGTACACGCATTGCTTCTGTCCAGGGCTCTGCGCCGAAGCAGCCTGCTTTGAGGTGTATATCCTTGCCCGGCACAAGACCCATTTCGTGAATTGTCTCACCCAGATATGCTGCATAGGAAGGCGTACAGCAGAGCAGGGTGACACCAAGATCCTTCATCATCATGATCTGACGCTGGGTGTTGCCGCTTGACATAGGCACTACCATAGCACCGAGGCGGTCTGCTCCCTGGTACGCGCCGAAACCGCCTGTGAACAGTCCCAGACCGTAAGCTACCTGAACAATGTCATCCCTTGTACACCCCGCGGCTGTCAAAGTGCGGGCCATCATATTGCTCCACACATTCACGTCGTTTCGTGTATAGCCTGCGACAATAGGTTTTCCGGTTGTGCCTGAGGAGCCCTGGATGCGTACGATCTCGGATTTTTGGCTGGCAAGGAGCTGAAATGGATAGTAATCACGCAGATCGGTCTTTTCCATGAAGGGGAGGAGTTTTAGGTCTTCGACACTTCGGATGTCATCCGGCGTAATGCCTTTTTCATCCATCCTTGCGCGATACATAGGTACGTTTTCATACTCACGTTTTACGGTTTCCACCAGCCGCACGCTTTGAAGCGCGAGCAGTTGATCACGGCTCATGCATTCATGTTCCGGATCGTAGATCAGGTGTTCTCTTTTACTCATGCGGATCATCCCTTTCGATTATTGTATCAATATATCAAAGAGCGGCTCTTCCATCCGGAAGAGCCGCCCTGATCAACCATTGTGATATCATATGGCGAGCTGCTTTCGGATGGGTGGTTTTTTAAAGCAAAAAAAGCACAGCGCAGCAAAAAACCACGCTGTGACAAAAGAAAACAGGCTCGAATAGCTGGTCGGGCAGGCAGCAGAACAAGACGTAATTTGCAATAAAGGATTCCGGTTCGTCATATGCTGTCACCGCCTTTCCGAAACTGCTGGCTGGAAGAATGGGTTTATTATATCAGAGGCTCACCTTTTGTCAATCCCTTTAAAGTGATAAAGTACTAAAAAAAGAAAACTTAACCACAGCATAACGGATGCTGCTTGGTAAACGTATAGATGAAAGCTGCAGATCATACAGACAGCTGTCATACTAAAGGCGTGCAGATTGCTGGCATTTCAACCGGTCATTCCTCAAAACAATCATAAGCTGTCAGGACAGTCTTTCCGATCTCGTAGAGCAGGGACTCGGCTTTTATCCTGAGAGGCAGCGGGGGCATGAGCAGCTTCTTATCGGGTTCGTATTGTCTGCGTGCTTTTGCCGGAAGGAAGAGGTTCGTGGCCTCAAAAGTGAAGTATCCCTTGTAGCCGATATCGATGAGACCATGCATGAGACTGTCCAAGTTCAGTGTTCCGAAAAATGGAGCGACATGCGCGTCGTTATCTCCCATATTATCCTGTACATGCAGGGCATATACGTGATCGCCTAACAGCCGCAGGGCTTCATCCTGCGGCATTTCCTGCATGTTGGCATGGCCGGTATCCCACACGGCGTGGAAAAGAGGATGATCGACGAGGTCGATCATTTCCTTAAGATCCGGCGCGTTATCGATCCAATACATGCCGGGCACGCACATCTTATTGAAATTCTCGACCAGAATATTGATACCGAGAGATTCCGAATAAGTGAGGAGCTCCATGAAAAAATCCCGGTTGCGATGAAGGCATTCGTCTTTGGAGATATCCTGCTCGTATCCCGAATGGACGACGAGGTTCTTGATGCCGAGGGCCGCACAGGCATCGATGCATCGGCGATTGACATCAACAAATTGCGTATGATAATCACCACGGCGGATAGGGGAACCCATCGGCGCGTGTGCCTGTACAAATATCAGGCCGAGCTTGTCAGCGGTATTCATGACATCATCCAGATATTTGCGCCAGCTTTCTGTAAAGACGCCATTTCCCTTATTATAGTCAGCTCCGAAGCTGTAATCGATATAACGGAAGCCGGCCTGCCGGATGTAGGTCATCTTTTCCTGTTGGGTTTCGGCATAGGCTGAGAAATCTCCGGTGGTAGTAGCAAGTTTCATATGCGTCACTCCTTTCGAGGCAGATTATAGTATGATTGCAAAAGGTTTGTCAATCCGGCGGCAGGGCAGTATAGGATATCTTTGTAATGAAAATGTTATGAAATAAAGGCACAAATTTCATGCAAAATAGCTATAAATACATGCGTAAATTATGATCAGCATTGACATAAATATGCAGAAGAGGTATAATTTGCTTCGCAATGTACAGGGGATCAGTGTATATTGCCGCCGCATGATTGCGGTGACTATGCTGCGCATATGTGCGGCAGTAATGTAAAAGGGAGGTTTCATCATGCGTAAGATCCTGTCTATGGTACTCTCTCTCTTGCTCGTGCTTTCTCTGTGCGCCGGCACCGCGCTGGCAGCCAGCGATAAGCTGAATGAGCCCGGCGTGATACCGGTAGCGAAGGAACCTGTCCATCTGCAGGTAGGCACCCGTCAGATAGCGACGGTAACGGACTATGACGATAACCATCTCACCAACTATCTGCGTGAGAAGACCGGCGTTGATATCGAAGTGTTCCTCTTCGATAATTCCGAGTATAAGACGCAGCTGCAGCTGATGACCACATCCGGTGAAAGACTGCCGGATACCATGTGGAACATCAACCTGAACGGCATTGAGCGTGAAAGCTATGGTGTACAGGGCTATCTCGTAGACCTGCTTCCATATTTCCAGGCACATGAGCTGACGTATTACTTTGACGGCGAGGCAGCGAGCTACCTGACCGATGCTGAAAAGGAAATGACACTGACAGCCGGCCTTTCCTCCAATGGTGCTCTGTATGCTTTCCCCTTCTGGGCGGTATCCGTTGCAGACCCTTGGAGCGATGGATTGCTGATCAACAATACCTTCTGCGAAGCGCTGAACATGGAGATCCCTACCACCATCGATGAATACTATGATTATCTGGTAGCGGTCAAGACCCAGGATCCCAATGGCAATGGCCTTGCCGACGAGATCCCTCTGGTAGGCTTCGCGAAGAGCAGCAATGGCGATATCATCACCAATCTGCTGAATTCCTTCCTGTATTATCCAGCCACCTGGGACGGCGTTGCGCTGTGCGCAGACGATGACGGCAAGATCTACCTGCCTTATCAGCAGGAGGCCTTCAAGGATGGTATCCGCTTCATCGCAAAGTGCTATGCGGAGGGCCTTATTTCCGACCTGAGCTTCTCTCAGGACCGTTATGGCCTGCAGGCTATGACTGATGTGACCGGCGACGCGCCTGATATCGTAGGCTCCGCCATGTCCCACCGCTCCTACATGTTTGCCTCTCATGCCTCTGCTGAGCGCCGCACGCACTATACCTCCATTGGACCGCTGGTAGGCCCTGAGGGTGTGAACTATGTTTCGACCTATGCTGTGGAACCGAACTACATCAACTTCATCACCAGTGACTGTGAGGAACCCGATGTGGCGTTCGCGGTACTCGATTTCATGACCAGTACGGAATCTACACTGACAGCCCGCTATGGCCGTGAGGGTGAATACTGGCGTAAGCCCACCGATGAAGAAAGGGCCCGTGGCTGCAGCTGGGCGGATGTCGCTGCCAACATCGGCTACACCGAACCGCTGTACATTACCGGCTCTACTCCCGACTATCCTATGAAGCTCGCGTGGGGCCAGGAGACCAACGAGATCTGGAATATCACCTGCATCACCTGGCAGCCCCAGGGATTCACCGCACTCACTCCTGCAGCTTCTCCCGAAAGCTATGCTTCCGAGACAGCGAAGTATAACACCGAAGACTGGAACGGCGGTATCCGCGCCCGCTTCGGCAAAGCGCCTAAGAATCTGGTCGGCACGCTTGCGTATACAGCCGACGAGCAGGCGATGCTGGGTACTCTCGCTACAGATATCGGCACCTATGTCCGCGAGACTATGACCCGCTTCGTGACCGGCGAGATGGATATCGATGCTGATTGGGAGTCCTTCCAGACCAATCTGGAGATGCTGGGCGTCTCTACTGTGATCGATTGTGCGCAGGCTGCCTGGGATCGCGCTCACAGCTGATATGATACGATCGATCTGATGTGATAAGCATAAGATCCGGTTTGTTCCCTCCGCTTCCTGCGGAGGGAGCAAACCTTTTGAGAAAGGCCTTCAAAAGGAGTGTATGCTATGACGGGCAAAGCCACGCTCGCAACAAGAAAAAAAACAAGCGTGTGGAAGCTGGCGAGGCGGCGCTGGCAGTTGTATCTGTTTATGGTGATCCCCGTCACATGGCTGATCATATTCCACTATGTGCCTATGGTTGGCGTGCAGATAGCCTTCCGCAACTTCATGCCCCGCAAAGGCATCTGGGGAAGCGATTGGGTAGGGCTTACTCATTTTAAGACGTTCTTCAATTCTTTCTATTTTGCGAGGACGGTGGGTAATACCGTACGTCTGTCGCTCTATTACCTGCTGGCGAATTTCCCGCTGAGCATTACCTTCGCTCTGATGCTCAATATAGTGGTGAATAAAAAGCTCAAAAAAGCTTTTCAGACCATCACATACATGCCGCACTTCATTTCTACTGTTGTGCTGGTAGGTATGCTGACACAGATCCTCAATCCTGTTACAGGGTTATACGGAAACCTTTACCGTAGGTTTATAGCGGATACCTATCCTGCGGATATCCTTTCGAGAGCTACACCATTTGTACACCTGTATGTATGGTCCGGTATCTGGCAAAACCTGGGCTGGAATACCATCATTTATATGGCGGCGCTTTCCGGCGTCGATCCGGAGCTGCACGAGGCGGCGGAGATAGACGGTGCCACGCGTCTGAAGCGCGTTATCCATATCGATTTGCCGGTGCTCTTGCCAACTGCTTCTATCATGCTTATTTTGAACTCCGGCTCCATCATGAGCGTTGGGTTTGAAAAGGCTTATCTTATGCAGAACTCCGTTAACGCTGTTTATTCCGAGATCATTGCGACGTACGTATATAAAACCGGCTTAGGCGGTACTACAAATCAGCTTTCCTATGCTGCCGCGGTCGGATTGTTCAATAACGTTATCAACGGCATACTGCTGCTGATCGTCAACGGCGTGTCGGGCAAATTATCCGGCGGCCAGAACAGTTTGTTCTGAGGAGGTGCGGTCATGCAGAGTCAAAAAGCCGAAAAGCGCAAGATAAAAAACCCTACCGAGGATAAGATCCTCTATTTCGTCGTTTATACCATATTGTTCCTCTTTACGCTTTGTGTGCTGTACCCGATCATATTCATCATTTCTGCTTCGTTTTCCGATGGGCAGGAGGTACAGCTTGGCCACGTGCTGCTATTGCCCGTAAAGCCGACTTTGGCGGGATACAGAGCTGTATTCAGCCATAAGAACGTGCTGATCGGCTTCCGAAATACGTTCTTCTATACGTTTGCGGGCACGGCTATTAACGTGGCAGTAACGCTTCTGTGCGCTTATCCGCTCTCCCGCAGGGATATGCCGTTCAAAGGGTTCTTTATGTTCCTGTTCGTGTTCACCATGTTCTTTGGCGGCGGACTGATCCCTACATATCTGCTGGTCAACAGCCTGCATATGGTCAATACCGTGTGGGCGCTGCTGATACCGGGGGCGATGAGCGTGTACAATATGATCATCACGCGAACGTTCTTTATGAACAGCGTTCCGGTAGAACTGCTGGAAGCATCGCAGATAGACGGCTGCTCGGACGCACGCTATTTTATCAGCGTCTTGCTGCCGCTTTCACAGGCAGTCATATCCGTCATATCACTGTACTACGCGGTGGGTCATTGGAATTCCTATTTCTCTGCTCTTATCTATATACGCAGGTCGGAGCTTCAGCCGCTGCAGCTGATTCTGCGCAATATACTTCTGGCGACACGTGTATCGCTCAATGAGTTTGAAGACCCGGATCTCTTGGAAGGTAAGATCGGCTTGGAGTATCTGCTCAAATATGCATTGATCGTTGTCTCCAGCGCTCCTATCATTGCTCTGTATCCCTTCGTACAAAAGTTCTTCATGAAGGGCGTTATGCTGGGATCGGTAAAGGGGTAATATTTGAACAAAAGCCGGAAAAGAGGATTTATTTCTTTTCGTGACGAAGCAGGGCAGGAAGAGGCGTTCTTCCTGCCCGTTTTATATCATTTGGTATGCTTCTTTTGGATCAAAGCTCCATAGCCACTATCGCGATACGCTTCGCGCAGGCAGCGAGAGAGGCGAGCTCGGCTCGTTCCTCGGGGGAATGTATCTTTTCACCAGTGACACCGATGGAATCTACTGTTGGCAGACCTGCAGCGCTCATATCGGCCGCGTCGCTGCCGCCTTTGGACATGGCGGCATAGAGGATTGGCATGCCGTGGCGGCTGTAGATCGCGTTCATCTTCGAAAGCAGTCTTTCATTGCGCTCATTTCTCTCCATAGCGCATCTGCTGCTGATGATCTCGGCTTCGCACCTGCTGCCGGAGATAAAGGATGTTTGGGATATCTCCTGTACAAGCGTCTGCGCCTTGCGCAGCTGGGTATCGTTCAGGAAACGGATATCAGCGGTAAACATGCATTCATCCGGTACGACGTTCGCAGCTGTCCCGCCACGAAGCATGCTGCAGTTGCAGGTCAGGGCGTCGTCGTCCTTCATCTCCTCCAATGCCAGTATTTTATGGGCCGCCTCGGCAACTGCGCTGATGCCTTCACTGCAGGAGGAGCTGTGAGCTGATTTCCCGTGGATGTGGAATCTGTACCGGATGATCCCTTTTCGCATGAGGACGGCTGTCTCCGCGTTTTCAGGAGCACCGTCCAGGGGCTTTCGGTTGGACGCATGGGTCTCCAGGTTCAAAAAAGCAGCGCAGCCTTCAGCCATTTCCCTCATAAATGCGACAGTCCGCTTTTGACTGTAGCTGCTCCCCACTTCCTCATCGGATTGGAGGATCAGCCGGACAGGGCGGGATCTGAAACCGATATCCGAAAGGGCGCGCATGGCGAGAAAACCGGCGGCGATACCGCCCTTGCAATCGGATACACCGGGACCGTATATGTAAGTTTCATCTGTGCGGACAGGTGTTTCCCCAAAGGTGCCTACGGGGTACACGGTATCCATATGAGCGGATAAGCAAACAGGGGTACCCGCAGTATCCGGGTTCATTGTAAAGCACAGAGCGTTTCCGGAAACATCCTCATTGTGCACTTTTACCTGGAAACTGTGTTCCTTCGCCTGCTCCTGCAGATAGGCTCCGAGAACGTCAACTCTTTGTTTGTCGTTGGTAGGGGATTCTCTTTTGCAGATCTCTTTCCAAAACTCCAGATAGACGGGGAAAAGGGTATCGATCCTGTTAAAAAGCTGTTTGGGATCCATGAGGCAAGTTCCTTCCTTTCGGGCCAGCCTGTGCAAACATAAGTTGTACCTTCTGTTTCAATATGTATGTTACAATTTTTCAAGCCATTGCGCAAGCTGAAAATATGAATTACGGGTGGATACTCTATGTGATTTCCGGTCGATCATGATCAGCATTGACATACGACCATACTCTCAGGAGGTACGTCTTATCCGGGTTAGAAGGTTTCTGTGATACTCGGGCTCATGGAAGAGAAAGAGTACACTGTCCTGGCAGTGACGGAAAATCTTTGGGACTGCGCCGTTCCGTCAGGCGGGGGATGGAATGAGCAGTATGATACTGTGAAGGCGTATCGGTACCTGCTGATCCTGCAGATGTCAGGGCTCGGATGGTAGCAGGATGAGAAACGGAGCTTTGCGGTGGCAAAAAACTGTTACTCGTTTCAGAGCATTGCGGTCTGTTTGCATTTATCGACTTCGTATCAGCATGATCGGCTTTTTACGTTCCGCTTCCTGTGATACGGAGGAGAAGACAGCGCATCTCCTTATCGAAGGCAAGAGGAGATCAGCGCTGGGCTTTCCGTGGGAAAAGGAAAAATCGTGCATATGACAGACGACGTCGCTTTCAGGGTGAGAGATATAAAGAGTGTGTTCAGAATTATCGATGAGAAACGGTCGTTTTCATCGAATTAACATGATAAAGCATTGACATCGTATTTTTACCGTGCTATGATTTTGCAAAACCGATGAAAAAGAGTAAGTAACCTCTTCCTGGTTCTTTCAAGAGAGCTGCCTGCGGTGGGATGGCGGTAAGAGCGGATCAGGTGAATGGACTTTTGAGGGCAAGCGGAAAGCCGAAAGGCAATGTATGTGAGCCGGAGCGGGCACTTCGTTAACAATGGCCGGCATATGCAAGTATGCGCAGAGCGGACGCAGTTATTGCGTCAAGCCGGGTGGCACCGCAGGAAACTGTCCTGTCCCAGCATGTATGTTGGGATGGGTTTTTTATTTGCCTGAAAGGGATGTGAACGGTATGAAAACAAAGGTATCCATCGTAGGTGCCGGACATGTCGGGTCACATATCGCAAGAGCGCTGTCTGCTGAAAATGCGGCGGATGAAGTGGTCCTGATCGATAAAGTGCCGGGCAAAGCCGAAGCACAGGCTATGGATGTCGCGGATGCATTGAGCTTTCCGCCGAAGGAAATCTGCATCCGGGCTGGAGGCTATGAGGATTGCGCTTCCTCGGATATAACCTTAGTCGCGATCGGAAAGGCGCGGGAATCGGGACAGACGCGTCTGGACCTGTTGGGGGACAGTGTACGCATGGTCTATGAACTGGCAGACCAGCTTGGTCCGCATGGTGTCGGAGGACTGTTGATCAGCATCACAAACCCCTGCGATATCATTGCCGACAGCCTAAGACGATTACTGAAAATGGACCGTTTCCGTGCTTTCGGCACAGGGACCCTGCTTGACACAGCCAGGCTGCGCAGGGTGCTTGCAGAGCAGACGGGAGTATCTCGGCAGGAAGTTGAGGCCTTTGTTCTTGGCGAACACGGCGATTCCTCTATGATCCCATTTTCTGCGTTGAGGATCGGCGGCAGGCCGGCAAAAGAAGCGGCAGGCTTTGACCCTGACAGAGCACTTGAGCGAACCCACTCTATAGGGATGGATATCATCGAAGGAAAGGGTTCAACGGAATTCGGGATCGGTGAAACGGCTGCGTATCTTTGCCGTGCGATACTGACAAATGCGGGCTCTGCCATGCCGCTGTCTGTACACCTGGAAGGGGAGTACGGCATAACCGGCATCAATTGCGGAGTTCCATGCATCATAGGCAGAGAAGGCATTTCCCGCATTATAGAACTTCCGCTGACAGAAGACGAGTTTAGAGCATTGAAGGTTTCTGCACAGGTCCTTGAGAAGTACACCCGTCTCGCGGATGAGATCATCGCGAGCCTGTGAATAAAAAACAGGAGGAAAAAAACAATGTCCAATCGAAAAATGACCCGTATCACTGTTACCCTGGTTCTTGTGCTTGCCATACTGCTTTTCACGGCAGGCAGTGCTCTCGCGGATACTGTGCGTGTGGCTGTCGTCCAGCCCCTGAGCCACACCTCTCTTAACCAGATCCGCGATACCATTATTTCTGAACTCGAAGCAAGCGATGTCGACTTTGAGATCATCACAAAAAACGCGGAAGGTGATTCCGCAGCACTCTCTACGATCCTCGAGAATGTGAAGGCGGATGGTATCGACATCCTGGTGCCCATTGCAACGAATACCGCTCAGTCCTCCAAAATGGTCTTTGCTGATGAAGGTATTCCTGTTGTATTTGCTGCTGTGTCCGACCCTGTGGCAGCAGGACTGACCGGGGATGACTGCGCCTTTATAACCGGCGTTTCCAATAACATCCCTGCTGCTGAGATTGTTACCCTGATTTCTGATTTCCAGCCAGACTATAAGCTGATCGGATTCCTCTACACTTCGTCAGAGACCAATTCTGTATCCACTATCAATGCCGCGAAAGCCTATTGTGACGCAAACGGCATCGCGTATGAAGAGGTTTCCATTGCCAACCTGTCCGAACTGCAGACAGCTGTGGAAACGCTTGTCTCCAAAGGTGTTGACGCATTGTACACCGGCAATGATAATTCCATCGCTTCGGCTATGTCTACTTATATCGACGTTGCATACGAATATGGCATTCCTGTCTACTGCGGAGCTGATTCCATGGTTGCAGACGGCGGTTTTGCCACGATCGGCGTGGATTATGTGCAGCTGGGCAGGCAGGTAGCGGATCTTGTTGAGCGCATCGCAGCCGGCGAACAGCCTGAAGATATACCCTATGAAACGCTTTCAGACTATGCGCGCTTTGTCAACCTTCAGGCAGCGGACAAGATCGGCATTGCGATTTCTGAAGAGATACTTGCAAGCTACAACGTACTCGTGGAAGCTGACGGAACCAGCCATTTCGGAGAATAAGCCTTTAAATGGGCGGGGATCGCGCATCCCCGCCCGGTCAACATTTGAACGGAAGTGTCCCTATGACTGCATTGAATCTCCTGTTTTCCGCTCTCAGCCAGGGTATGATCTATGCCCCGATGGCGCTGGGTGTTTTTGTGGCATTTCGCATACTGAACACGCCGGATCTGACTATTGACGGAAGTTTTGTTGCCGGGATGTGCGCTTGTGCTGTGGTAACTATCAGCGGGCACCCATATCTGGCTCTTGCAGCAGGTATGCTGGTCGGTGCGCTCGCAGGTTTCGTTACCGGGCTGCTGCAGACAAAGCTGGGTATCAATGCCATTCTCTCCGGTATACTGACAATGACAGGACTGTATACGCTCAACTTCATGGCGCTTGGAGGACAGTCCAACCAATATCTCCAGCGTATGGAGCTGAACAGCGCAGGCGCTCAGACACAGGTTTCCAGCGATACGCTGTATAAAGCATTTCGGAACCTGATGGT
>DBXA01000173.1:12508-14476 GCA_002309235.1 Christensenella sp. UBA1224
TACTGGCGGTGTTCGTTCTGGCGGTCTTTTTTCGTACCCGTACAGGCATGGCGATACGTGCAACGGGTGACAATGAAGAAATGGTGCGTTCCTCGTCGATCAATGCGGATCGTTCCAGGGTGCTGGGCGTTATGATATCCAACGGCCTGGTCGCACTTTCCGGTGCGCTCCTGTGTGAGCAGCAAGGTTATGCTGACTTGAATTTCGGCTCCGGCATGCTCGTAGTCGGTCTTGCGTCTGTGATCATCGGTCAGGTATTCTTCGGCCAGCGAGGTGTGACGGCGGGTATTGTTTCCGCCGTGGCAGGTTCTTTGACCTACAGGATCATCCTTCAGTTGGCTTATAAAGTGGATATGCCCAGCTACGCGGTCAAACTGCTGAGCTCGGTCATCGTCGTGATTGCGCTTACGATACCTCGCATCAAACGCATACTTGCGGAGCGCCGATCTGACAGAGAGGGGGGATCCGATTGACAGGATTGAGCCTGAAGGGCCTCAAAAAAACATTTGAGCGCGGCACGCCAAATCAGAAAACGGCTCTTGACGGTGTTACACTGGAAGCAGCCAAAGGCGACTTTATTACCGTATTGGGATCGAACGGGGCCGGGAAATCTACGCTGTTCAATGCTATTCTCGGCAAATTCCGTCTTGACAGGGGAAAGATTATCCTGGATGGCGAGGATATCACGCATCAGAAAGACTATCGGAGAGCTCTGAATATCGGATGCCTTTACCAGGATCCGCTGCGCGGCACTGCGCCGAACCTGACTATAGAGGAAAACCTTGCCCTCGCATATACACGCAAGGCGAGCAGAAGCTTCTTTGCGGTAAACAGGCGGGACAGCGAATACTTTAAGGAACTGCTGCGAAGTCTGGATCTCGGTCTCGAAGACCGGCTGAAGACCAGGATGGGCCTTCTTTCCGGAGGACAGCGTCAAGCCGCATCCCTGTTGATGGCTACTATTGCAGAGCCAAAGCTGTTATTGCTTGATGAGCATACGGCAGCATTGGATCCGGCGACTGCGCAGAAGGTGCTGGCACTGACTCAGCGTATTGTATCGGAACGTTCTCTTACCTGTCTTATGATCACACACAACATGCAGTCCGCTCTCGCACTCGGCAACCGGACGATCGTCATGGACAGCGGAAAGATCGTATTGGATGTGTCGGGAGATGAACGTGACGGTATGACCGTATCCCAGCTTATTGCTCGTTTTCAGGAGTATGCCGGCAGGATGCTGGATAACGATCGTATCCTGTTGGGTTAAGACAGGCGACGTCCTCAGGATAACAGGATACGGTCGTTGGCTAAGGCTTCGCCGCTGACCTGCGCAAAAGCATCCATGAGCATCTCTACGGTGAGTTTGCGCTTTTCTTCACCTGAAATATCCAGTATGATCCGTCCCTCGTTCATCATGATCAGCCGATTGATAGGCGGTATGCCCATAACTGTATGAAAGATACTGCCTCGGTACAGGAAGCGGCTGTGTTGTCGGTGGGAATATACACAACATCGCTGCTGTCGCAGGCGGACTGTACGACAGAGGCCACATCATTTGAGTCGGCAAAGGTATATTCGGTACACTTATAACCCTATTCGGTGAGGTAACCTAAAAAACGAAAAGCGCAGGGCGCTGCTAAATCGTGCTACGCTTTTGTTTGCGTAAGAAACAGACATGATCCCGTAAAAGGACATGACGAGAGAGGCTTGCTGGAACGGCTGTTTTGCTGTTTCATATATTCACTCCGCCTATTTCCGTTTGTTAGGATGATTATATCATTGAATGAGAATGTGTCAATTTGCCATTTAAGTGTAAAAAAGATTAAACAATGAGATTCATGTATGCTCGATATATGATACAAATCACCCTCGCAGATATAAACCAGAATAATTGGAATAATACTGATTTTATCAGTAAAAACAGGACCAGAAAGATTATGCCGGATAAGGTATACTATTTTTCGCACA
>DBXA01000158.1:0-14661 GCA_002309235.1 Christensenella sp. UBA1224
GCTACTTCTTCGAGAAAATTATCCATTTTTATCCCCCTATTGGGAAGGCACATGCCTTTTATTGTTGGATTTGATTATATCACCAAATCCTGCCTTGCGCAATGACGGAAAAGCCGCGTTTCTTTGTCGATGAAGTGAAATATGCGCATCATCGCACAAGGCCCGTATCGATATATGCCGGCAGGTGGTCCGAAGCCTGCGTCGCAAAGGTCTGCATGTCGGCCTTTTTGAAGTGCCTTGAGGTGAAGATATAATCGATGCGTATCTCAGGTCCTGAAGAAGGGAATGAAAGAGGCGTATCTCCGGCAGTATCATAAAGGGCTGCCCGCAGGCTTTCGATCACGGCATCGCCCGGCTTAGCATTGAGATCCCCCATGAACACGACAGGCATATCCGTTTCCGAAACGAGAGAGAGCACCGTAGCTGCAGCATTCTTTCTCTCCCCGTCGCTCAGGCCGAAATGGGATGTGATCGCGCACAGGCGCCCTTCCGGCGTATCGATCTCGCAGGCGAGCACTGTCCTGGGTTCAAAGCGCCTGCCTCTCTCCTCCTCCGGCAGATCCGGTACCGGCACGATGCGGGAGGAAACGATCGGGTATCTGCTCAGCATGGCGATGCCGTATTCCCCGCCGTTGATATCTATCGTGCGGGCAAAGCGGTGCTCCATGCCCAGCTTCTCTCCGTATTCTGCGGCGATATCCATTCCGCCGACATCCGTCGTATGCACGCGCACCTCGTTGAGCGCGCAGATATCCGGCGCAAGGCCCTTTATCACCTTTATCTGCTCTTCCGGCGCGAGAACGTTTTCCATATTCCTTCCGGAACGGATATTATAGGTCATGATCCTCATAAACAATCCCCCTTCGTTTCTATCCGGAAAAAGTATACACCAACGTCGGCTTGATGCGCAATATTTCTGTAAAAAGTCATCATCAATCGCCATTTTAATCAAGAATGAATATAATGATTTCAGCGTTCAGCATCTGCATACAGATGGACATCGCATACTACATCTTACATCTCTTTACAAAGCAACAGGAGAAACCCCCGATATCAGGGTTTCTCCTGCAGGAAAGCCTTATTGGCATATCATACATGGGGAAGCGGTTAATCCCCAACGCAGCTTGCCAAGCCGTTTTCGGAGGCAAATTGCATTGCATAGCTCCAGCTGTTATCGCAAACAATAAGCACATTGCTTCCAAAGGCGCTGCGATTGATAGAAATCACACTGTTCGGGATGTGCACGATACGCAGATTACCACAAGCCGCGAAAGCGCCGCTGCCTATCGACACACAGCCATCCGGTATGTAAACCTCTGATGCGGCTGTGTTTTCAAAAGCCTCCAGCTCGATCGTCTTCAGGGAATCGGGAAGTACGAACGATGTCCCGGAAGCATCCGCCCGTTCGCCCGTAAGGGATGCTTCAAAAGAACAATCCCAAGGATCCGCTGTAAAGAAATATGTATGCCCCGCTTGAAGCAGGCAGGAAACGACCCAGTTATCTCCTTCCCGGTCACCCTCAGCAATTGTAGTCAGGCTTTCATTCAAAGCGGTTACGGGGTTCATGTCATCCACGTTCGATATGGTGAATGTATAGATCCCGCGCCATTCAGGGACGAAGCGGAACATGAATACTCCGCCTTGTGTACCCGCCGTCAACGACAAGGGGGCATCAAGCGCGATATCTGCACGTGTTTCTGTGCCTTCGTGAAGATAAAAGCGGAATTCCTCCCACTCGCCGTACGAAGCGGTAACAGTACAGTAAACGACATCCGGAAAATACTCCGTATAGGTAAACGTTAAGATATTTGAAGAAGTATCCAGCCCTTCAAAGGTATCCTCTTCCCAGGACCACCACTCAAATTCAACGCTTCCGTCATCCGCCGCGCCGTAAACCTCAAGAGTTACTGTCTCGTTCGGCAAAACATATCGATCCCGAGGACCGATCGCGTGTGCTTCGAAGCCGTTTTTGACCGCCACATCATAGTAGACCCATTTCACGGAACCGAAAGGATCTGTCACGGCGCAGGCATAACACATGTGCGTATCGACCGCTTCGATCGTAAAAGATGTACCGGTCATACCCTCGATAGCCTCATATTCGCTGTCAAGAGGAGTCTTGCCTAACCATTGGAAGCTGACCTCTCCCTGGCGGCACCCACCTGCCGCGACGAGCGTCACGCTCTCATTTGTATCCACTATGAATTGCGTTTCACCCACAGCCCGGGCGTATAAGCCGTTCTCGACCTGTACATAGAAATAGGCCCCTGCAGGGTACTCGGAATAATCATCGGACACCATGCAACAATACGTGTCATTTTCTACAACAGACACCACAGTAAAAGTGTTTCCCGTCGCGCCTTCGATCGGAACAAACTCCCAATCATTGTAATCCCATTCCTCATTATAGACCAATACTTTTTTACCCCATTGATAATGCAAGTTCCCCGTATAGCAGCTTGCCTCCACGGCCAATTCGACAGATCCGTACGGCTGAGCAAGCCAGACCTCCTGCCCGTCCAGAGGTTCCGCTGTCAAGCCGTTATCTACATAAATATAGAAGGATAAGCCTCTTGTCGTTCCCTGCGTATCCGTGGCATACACTCTATAAGACGTATTACGAAATACCGGCCCCAGATCATAGCTTGCTGAGGTCGCTTCTGGAATCTCGTTCCACGATCCGTCCATCCATTGCATCCATTGGTATGTAAGCGTATCCGTACAATCTGTTTCCACTGCCAGCGTTACACTTGTGCCGCAAATCACTTGAAGATAACTTTCATCCCCAACGGGGTAAATCCCCCATGGCGATACGACAGGATTTACGATGCTTGCCTCCGCGCCAATGGCAGCCAGGCACAGACACAGAACAGACGCAATGATAAATAACGTGCGCGTTTTTTTCATACTGTCACTCCCTGTTTGATGTTGATGCAAATATCGATAAACGTATTATATCAGCCTGACAGTGCCTGCGCAATTCCTTTTTGAAGTACAAGACCGCCGCACGATGTACCCATTCGTTTTCGGGACGATGAAACCGCTCCCAGGGAACGCTTTAACGTTACAGACAGCGTGTCACGCATCAAAAGTCCCTTGGAAAATATTCTGCCTACCCGAAAAAATCCCTTGAAGAATATCTTCATAGGGATCCCGGCCTGAAGATCGATCTTGTCATGCGATATCCGGGCAAAAGCACACCTTTGGAAGGAAAGGCCGCCGGCAATACCAAAGGCACCAGGACCATACCGGATCACCCGGAAAAGCATCATGTCGGCGGCGCGCTCAAGCCGGGAAACTATATCGCAGGCCATGCAGGCAATATCCTGACACTGCCGTTCTGCATGCCTTTTTTGCAGACAAAATATCAAGTTCCCAAATCGAAAAACGTTTTCTTCGGAAATCCCCTTTCAGGGAGACTTTTTTCAACGTTCAATGCTGTCGGAAGATCCAGCCCCTCCCTGCCGTTTTCTGGATCTGTCCGGAAAGATGAAAGATCAGAAGATACCAGATTCAAGATCGATCCATAAAGCGGGGCGGACAGAAAGATAATCCCAAATAGCACCAAAGTCGCGTATTGCACCATAAGAAGCGACTGCTTCAGCACGGCGTTGATCACTGCCAGGCGAACGTAACCACCACGACCCAGCCTCATCATTTTCTACTGTTATAGCGTCGAAAGATGTAAATACACCTGCCATATCAGCGTAAACCGTTGGTGCTGCTCTTGATTTCATACTGCTGTTATCTTCTACCGTTACACCAAAGTACTTATAAACCTCAGCACAACTCAGCAGGAAAATTTTGTCCTTCGTATTATTTCCACCATAGGTATTCCACTTGCTTGACCCTTGGTTACTGCCGTTGTCCACTGTCGTAAGAACGATCCCTTTTTGTTCTCGCACTGTGAACGCTGCGTTCAAGAAGTCATCGTTCAACCATGCCCTTAGCGTGCATGTCTCCCAAGTGACATCTTTGTATCTGGTATTGTACGGCTTTGCATCTAATATGTATTTGCTAATCAACAGAACTTTCTTCCCAACCCTATCCAGCACAATCCACTCGATCCCTTCTTGACCGTTAGATAAGTTATTGTCCTGCTCATAATGGCCAAAGGTAACGATATCACCTGTTTGACACTTTGCTATCGGTGTTAGCGTTGGTTTCGGTGTAGGCTGCAGCGTCGGCACCAGAGTCGACTGCGGTGTAGGTACCGGCGTCGGCACTGATGTTGGCTTCAGTGTAGGTACCGGCGTCGGCACCGGTGTAGGTTTCGGTGTAGGTGTAGGCATCAAAGCGATGGCTTGCCTTCGCAGCTCCTCACTGTCCTTAAAGCGGAATCCCTCCAGTGCAGCGGCTGCCTCGGCATACCGTCCTTCATCCAGATACCGCTTCGCCTGTTCATACACATCAGACAGCAGCGCCGCCTGACGGTCCATGGCATCCAGGATATCATTCTCGGAATAGAGATGCCAGGCCCCTGCGGCGTCTCCCGCCGCTTCCAGCCTTCGCGCTTCGATGTAGCCGATCAGCTGGCTGCAGGATGGATATTGTCTCTCCGCCAGATCCGCTGGTAAAGTCCTGCTTTTCCTGCCAGCGTTTCCAGCCGCCAGATGATGATATCAGGGTCTGTCTCCCCGCTCTCCAAGGCAAGTATATCGTACAGGGCCTGGCTGTATTGCTTGTAATTTCTGGCCAGCCCGATGCTTCCGGCGGCATCAAAACTGCTTACCGCCTGGGGAAGCATTTCCGGCGTCATCTCCGCCAGGGCCTTCAGCCCCATCTCATACCAGTCTTCCCGGGTATACGCCGCCTCGGCCGGAAGCGCGCAGCCAAACAGCAAAGCCATACAAATCAGCAAGGAAAGCGAACGTTTCATATAAACCTCCTCTGTTCGAGATAAGTAAGACTCCGTATCGGCCGGTTTTCCCATGCATCCGTCAACTTCGCCGGCCCTTTCCGGTCAGTTGCCTGTATAGTCAAAGTGGATCTCTATGTTCGTCATGCATTCGTTGTCCGATCCGATGGAAACCGCATCCCATTGTTCGCTGCTGCCGGTAAAGTATACATCGTGAAGGTTCTCACAACCTATAAACGCCAAGTCTCCGATCTGCGTGACGCTGACAGGGATGATCACACCTTCCAGGTTTGTGCATCCATCAAACGCTTTTTCACGGATCGCTGTGATACCATCCGTTATCAGTACCTCTGTCAAACCGGAACACTGGTTAAACATACCCCGGCTGATCTCTCCAATGCTGGAAGGGATCTGTACGTACGTTAAGCTGCTGCATCTTCCAAAGGCCCAATCACCAACATACGTGACCGTATCCGGAATGGTCAAAGAGTTCAGATTGATGCATGCCCAGAAAGCATTGACACCGATGCTTTCCAGCCCTGTCGGAAGTGTAATGCTGACCATGCCTTTACAGCCATTGAACGCAAGCTCCTCAATAGAGACAACGCTGTCCGGAAGATACACGCCTGTCAATCCCTTACAGCCCTGAAGAGCGCACTTGCCGACCGTCGTTACACCATCCGGGACCGTGAGATCGCCTGTCCTTCCGGCGGGGCAGCCCCAAAGTATCGTCTGATCTTTGTTGTATAATATCCCGTCCTCGCTCATATATTCCGGATTCTGCCCGGAAACGATTATACTCTGCAGTTCATAGCAGCAGCCGAAAGCGCCTGCGCCGACCGCGGCAACACCTGCCGGTATGTAGATCTCACTCAGGCTCCCGCAATCCCAGAAAGCATCTCCGTCGATAATAACGAGGCTTTCCGGCAGGGTTATCCCCGCCAGACTGTCACAGCCGAGAAAAGCCTTTCTTTCAATAACCGAAACACCTTCCTGTATGATTACATTGCTGAGCGCATTGCAGTTGTCGAAAGCGGAATTCCCGATGACCGCAACGCTACCCGGAATGATCGCGGAGGTCAGATTTGGGTAACCGGAGAAGGCGCTGATCCCAATACCTGTGATACCGTCCTCGATCACCAGTTTGACCACTTCGTCTATATCCCACGGAGTTTCCGTTATTTGGCCTGTCCCGCTTATCGTAAGCACTCCCTGGCTGCTTAGCGACCACGCTACGCGTTCCTCGGTTTCTGTCCGGACATACACATAATAGGGAACATATGTCTCGTACGGCTTCCCTTGCGCAAGGTAATTATCCCATAAATATTTGCCGCTGACCCATGCCTCCGGATCGCTTTCATCCGATATCGACAGATCACGATACATCGTATCATCCTGTATGGAGACGAACCGAGGGCACTCGTTCCCATTTGCATCCACTGCACCGCGCATCCCCCAGAAGCCCCAGATCTCCAGGAAATATTCCGTACCCTCAGGCTCTTCTCCCGTTACCGGGGTCCATTTTCCGTTGGAAGCCCCGCCTGAAAGGATGTAATGATTGTCAAGCGCCCAATCATATGCATATGTACCGGGATTTACTTTTACATCCACTTTATCGGGGCCATCAAAGGCGCTTGGATCAATGAATGTAAGTGAATCCGGCAAGTTGATCTCCGAAAGCGAACTGTTCGCAAAAGCCCTCGCATGGATCTCTTCTATCGTATCCGGCAATTCCACCCTGCCGATAGATGTCGATCCGTAGAAAGCCTCTTCCTTTATGATCTTCAGATCCTCAGGCATGTTCAGAACGGAATCCGACCGAGCATTGTTCACAGGGAACAAAACGATGATCATGATCACAGCCAACATCCGACAGATAATCTTCATACAGAGATCCTCCTTTATGGTCTGTTCAGGCTGTAAGCCTTCTGTTTCTTTATATTCTGGGTGTTTATACGCCAATAAACAAATCACAGCTTTTCATACATAATATTACATACAATTCAAAAATGCAAGATGACCAAAGTTTTTCAATCGACAGCAAAATCTTTTTATTTTTGGAAGTTTTTGCACTTCAATACAGGGGAGCCTTCTTGCTCCCGCTGCATCTGACTACAGCAACCAGCTTTGTGAGAGACTGTTTTTCATTCTAATTTCCCGCTACGACAGCCGCGATCCGTTCCGCGCCGTCCGGCGGCATATGCTCCCGCTGGGCTCGTTTCATCCTCTCCCCTGTTTTCCCGTCATACACGATCCGGTCCGCGAACCGGGCAGCCTTTTCATAACTGTCCGCCACGAGAGACATACCCAGTTTTTGGAAAAAAGCGGCGTTTTGCGTTTCGACACCGGGGATCATCATCGTGTGAACGATGGGCACGTTCACTACCGCAGCTTCCGCGCTTGAGATACCACCCGCCTTGGAAAGGAGCACATCCGCAGCCCGCATATAGATATCAACCTGATCGGTGAAGGAGACCGGCCGGACTTTGCCGCATCCATTATATTTTGTCTTCAGCTGGTCCAGCAGCTCCTGATTTCTGCCGGCAAGCACGCATATCACCGCATCCTCATCCGGCAGCTCCATCAGCGCATCGCATAAGCTTATGGCATCCCCGCAGCCGATCCCGCCTGTCATGATGAGGTAGACCTTTGCCCTGGCCGGTATGCCCAGCAGCTCCCTTGCCTGCGGCTTTGTCACACCGTTCCGGAATGCCTCCGCCACGGGCATACCCGTTACGATAAGCCTTTCGGAAGGGATCCCCGCACGCTCGCATTCCAGGCGCACCAGCTCATGCGGCAGGAAATAGCCGTCCATATCCGTCTCCGCGAGAAACGGGATGCAGGTGTAATCCGAAAGGATGCCGTAGCAGCGGGCGTTGATATGGTAGTGTCTTCGGATGAATGTGAGCGTTTCCATCGGGAACAGGTGAGAGCAGATCACCGCGTCATATCCCTTTTCATTGATGAGATCGCTGAGCCTGCGCCCGTAGTTCGTATTCACAAGATATACCGGCGATGTGACGCCCAGCGCGCTGACTTTCTCCCCCGCCTTGTACATCAGGCCGAAGAGTCCCGGCGTCTTTGTGGAGATGCGGTTCAGAAGCGATTCTATGCTGAGCGGCCCCGGCTCACCGAACAGATGCATGAGATCGAAAAAATCCGTGTGATGCCCCATCGCCTCAAGGGCCTGCCTTACGGCTTTGGCACAGTGATTGTGTCCTTCTCCGGTACTGCAGCTGAGCAGTAATATGTTCATCATCTAAGCCTCTTTCCCCGCAAATCGTCATCCAAGCCCCGTCACAGGGCGTTTTCAGTGTAAAACCCCGGCAGGCCGTACCATCGGCTGCCGAGGTTTTTTGCATAATGTATTACGCTATTTTGGTTCATGCCTGAAGGCTCATGTCGTCAGGTCGTCTCGTTCTGATAGGCGACGAGAGTGGCATCCTGCACGCCGTTCACCTGCAGCACCCTGTTGAGGAAGGCATCCGGCTTGTCCACGCGCACCTCGAACGTGATCTCGTATCCCCTGGCGGTAACGGTCTTGCTCTTGAGCCTTGAAAGCTTCGCCTTGGCAAGGAGCCCGGAGAGCTGCTGCTCCGCTCCTGCTTCCCCGCGCACGACCAGCAGGAAGCTGTCCGCCCCCTTGAAGGAGAGCCTGGTGAGTACGAATATGAGCGCTGATATGATCACGACCACCAGTATCGCCAGGAAGAACTGGCCCGCGCCCAGCAGTATGCCCATCGTGAGCGCCCAGAACATATACGCGGTATCGAGAGGATCCTTGACCGCCGTGCGGAAGCGCACGATAGACAAGGCGCCTACCATGCCCATGGAAAGCTGTATGGATTCGCGTATGCACATGACGACAGGAGTGGTGATGAGCGTCAGCAGCACGAGCGTCATGCCGAAGCCCGCGGAATACATGACGCCGCGGTAGTTCGTCTTATATACCCAAAAGATGAACAGCCCGACCGCGAAGGCGATCAGCGTAGAGAAGACGACGATCGGCCAGGAAGCCGGGGTGATCGTCTGAGAGCTCCAGAGTGTAGAGAGATCCAGTTTGTCCATGGGGTCAATCCTCCTTAATCATTTATCCGTATCATTTATCCGAGAAGCGGTTCGAAGCGCCTGCACAGCGTATACTTCGATACCGCGCACCTTTCGGCGGCTATGCCGGCTATCAGTCCCGACAGGAAGCCTGGCAGATATTCATTGTATTTGACCTCCAGCACGTAATCCCCCCTGTCCATGACATCCACCGTGAACAGATCCGGATCGAACAGTTCCGTACTGTAAAGGCCTGTGCGCACGCGCTTATCGATGGTCACGCGCACATCCTCCGCGGGATAGGTAAAAGCCTCCCTGTCGTATTCCACGATGACGGCAGGCCTTAAGAGCCTTGTGCGCATGCTCATCGCCACATCCGTCAGGAGCTGTTTCCCTATCGTTTCCAGCCCCGAGGGATCGCCCGAAATGATCTGCCTCGCCAGCCTTTCGGTGATGCGCACCTGGTCTTTTTGAATCAGATCGCCTGTTTTGCGCTTTCGTTCTATGGTAATAGGGCTCTTTGGCGCGGAATAGACCCTTATGCGGTATTTATCGCGGTCCATTACGCCGTCCAGCTTATCATGAAAGGCGCTGTCATACGCATCATCGAAGTAGAGGGATCGCACGGTATACTCTCCCGTATCCCTGCCGGCATGGGCGTCCCGCCACATGACCGCCTCCAGACGCCTTGACAGGGCTTCGGCATCCAGAGGGCTTATCCGGAATTTGATCTCGTGTCTCGGCTGCAATTCCAAGCCTCCTTTATGATCCGGAAGCCTTGTACGCTTCTATCGCCTTCAAGGCATCGCCGAAGTATTTCTGCATCTGCTTATCGGAAAGGTTCAGTGATTTCTTTTGTGTATAGTACAGCAGCTTTTCCGGCCGGGATTCCGCGTAGGACATGAAGGAAGCGATCTCCTTTTTCCACTTGGTCATGGAGAACTTCCAGCGGGCACAGTGGGCGTCCATTTCCGGCAGGAGCACCTGAATCCTTTCGTTCACCTTGGCCTTTATGTTCGCCGTTGTAAAATCCGTAGCCATGAGCTCACCCAGGCGCGTCAGGAACCTGTCCTTGAACGTAGCGTTCTTCATGAGAGCCACGAACAGCGTGTTGTCCGTGCGCAGCCCGTTTCCCATGCCTCCCGCCGTGATCCAGCGGGATATAGAGTTGGTATCCACGGTAAATGCCCAGTCAAGGTCGAACAGCACCCATCTCCAGCGCCCGTCCCCTTCGGTGGAGGAGCGGTAGCGCTTTACATTGAGGGTGTCCGTATTGCCCGTAAAGATCTCGCAGCACATGTAATCGATGAAGTTATCCATGTCGATGACCTTTTCGACCCTGGCGAGCGCCTCATCGTTCTTCACGCCGTTTGACTTGACCCATGCCAGCATATCCGCGTAGGTCTTGTTGGAGCCCTGGAGCACATTGGTATTCGCCTTGATCAGGTCTATGTGGTCCACATCCGTCCACCCCTCAAACTGGGCGATGGAATACTTGTTGATGCGCTCGCGCAGGTTGTAGTGCCCCCAATAGGCGCCGTTGAGATAAACCACGGCGACCTCCGTCTCCTGGTAGAGCAGATCCATATTCTCCGCAAGGGATTGGAGGACGCTGTCGCGGAAACGGGTCTTATCCCCATCCTGCGAGGAGGAGCGCAGCAGGAACGACTGATAGGAATCATACGGCCGCTTTGAGAACAGCTCCGCGTAGAAACGGTCCTCATCGCTGTACTCGGAGCGGGCAATGATCTTGAAGGCCTTCTGCTCCTCGCTGCGGGAATACTGCCCGTGCAGCCTTACGCCGCAGCCCTGGCTGAGTATCACGGAGCCGCCGGGGGTGAAGTATTCTATGTTCCCGCTTTTTTCCCATGTCATCCAGAAGTTGGCGCCTTTGTTGATGGAACCGTAGGGGCGTTCCTTCAGGGCGTTCGGGCCTTTGACATACAGTCCTTTCTCGTTGGACCAGAGATCGGCCGGGTCCATGACCAAGCTTACCACGTTCACCGTATGGCTGACGCCGATAAAGTATGTCTCCGTCGTCGTCTCGGAGGGGTATTCCCCATCCCTGAAGACGCGCGTGCGGATGACTGTGGTCTCGCTGATCCCGATAGGTCCCGTATAGACGGGAGAGGAAGATGTAGGCACGCTGCCATCCGTGGAATAGCGGAGCGTGGAGCCGGAGGGAGCGGTCAGGGTGAGGGTCACCGGTTCGTCATACATGCCGCCCGGGAGAGAATGGACGGCCTTTGTCGTCCTAAGAGCGAAGCCGACGTTGGAGTTTTTTTCCCCTTTTGTCGTCTTGCCTAAATAAAAAAAGCCGTCGCTCCCGTCCATGCGCCCGTAGCTGATCGAGGCGTACTGCTTCGGGAGCGGAACCCTGTCCACTACCGTGCCCTCAGGCGTGCACAGCGTGACCGTTTCGCATGCGTCTGTGACAGTTGATATGCCGAACCCCGGAAACTTGCCGCCGGTCAGCTCCACCACGGTGTAAGACCCAGGTGATATCTTCCATCCGGACGGGAACTGCCATTTGCGGGGCTGATCCGCCTCATCGGAAAGCCCCCACCCGCCCAGATCCACCGTATTCGCAGAATCGTTGTAGATCTCTATCCAATCATTCGAAGTGCCCTCATTGTCCTCAACGCGGGAAAGCCCCGCGCTCACCTCGCTGATATACAGCTTATAGGGGTTCGCCTGGGCGAACTGCCTTTCGATCACAGCCGCCGCGGCTGCGGTATTCGGGTATCCCGGCGTCGGTGCCATATTCTTCGTATAGCTGCCCTCGTACAGGCCGTAGGAGCGGTCGATCTTCAGGTTTTCAAACGTCACCGTGCTCTGGACCAGCCCCTGGGCATTGCTCAGGACCACCGTCTCCCCTTCGGCATTCAACCGGAAGGAGGTATGCATGATATTCGACGGATCCTTGATATCCAGCCCGGAGCAATAAATGACCATGTACTGCCCCGCCCCCAGCGATACGGCCGGGAACCGCCACTTGGTGGTATTGGAAGGATCGTCCGAAAGTGACCAGCCTGCAAGATTGACATCTGCGGAACCCGTATTGCAGATCTCCACCCAGTCGTAGTACATGCCGTCTTCGGTCTTGAGGTACGTAGCGTTATCCGCCATGATCTCCGTGATGATGACCTCGCCCGCGCCTTCCGCTCCGTCCGTCAGGTATTCCCGCATAGCGGAATAATAGCTTTCCTCATTAGGCATGCCGGGCGTATAGTAGGAAACCGTCGTCCAGGAGGAGCCTATAAAGGCATAGCTGTTGTCCCTGCGGAGAGCCGGCACATTGACCGCCTGTACCGCGGTGCCGTTCGCGTTATAAAGGACCACGCTGTCTCCATCGGAGGAGAGCGCGAAGGGAGCATGGTAGGTATAACCCGACGTATTCCTGAGAATGCCGTCACAGAAGACGATCACATACTCGCCCGGGCCTAGCACATGCTTCGGAAAGGTGAATATATTGAGCTTGGAGAGCTGGTCCGCCAGCATCCAGCCGGTGATATCCACCCGGCTGTCCGATGCGTTGTACAGTTCCACCCAGTCGCCGAAATCGCCGTTCTCATCAGACCAGGCCGTGCCGTTCGAGGACATGATCTCGTTGATGCGCACACTGCCGGAAGCGGCGATCTCCGTCACGCGGGTATCGTTTTTTCCCTTATCCTGGGAGCTGCCCGCCGATGCGAACAGCCCGTCCGGGAATATTTTATACTGGAGCACAAAACCCAGCACTACAGCCGCCACCATAACCGCCGCAATAAATACGACAGATACGGGGTTGGCTTTCTGCTGCCTCGGCTTTGATACGTTCACGCGCTTTCTGGGCGCATTGCTTTTCTGCATTGATGACCTCCGGGTGATTGTAAGTCCAATATGAGATTATACTCCATCCTATGCCGAATTACCAGCAACAAACGGTAAATTCGATCATTCCGTCTTTGCGGCGGAACTCCTCCGTATCCGCCTGTACACGAAAATGCCTATCACGGAGACAATCGCTGTGATCCCGAATATCAGCGCTGCCTGCCTGTAGTCCTGCTGAGCCGCGGCAGCCCCGGCCAGCGTGGATGTAAGCACGCTGGGGATCCGCGCGACGGTGGATATGATCAGCCATTCCTTAAGCGTCATGGGCGTCAGCCCTATAAAATAGGTTATCACATCCTTTGGCGTTCCCGGTATGAAGAATATGATGAACACGAGCACGTTCCTTTTTTCGGCATCCCGCAAAAACGATATATCCTCTATCTTTTCCCTGGGCACAAAGGCGTATACCGCCTTGGAGCCGAACCTTTTTACGAACAGGAACACGCACGTGCTGGCCAGCAGTATTCCCGTTTCCGCCAGCAGAAGCCCCTGCCAGGCCCCGAAGGCGTAGCCCCCTCCCAATTCGATGGGCTCCCCCGGTATGATGGATATCACGATCTGGAGGAAGACCATACCGATATATATGACCTTTCCCCATAACCCCTTCTCCGCGATCCATTCACGGAAGGCCTGCCCGTCCCCTACAAGGGTTATCATCTGCCTGCCTACGGTGAGCGTCAGAAAGACGGCAAGCGCCGCGAAAACCGCGACGGATATGATGGAAACGATGCGCGCCCTGCGCTGTTCCTCTGTCACGTTTTCCCTTTTGCCCATCGCGGTGCCTCCCCATCTGCTATTCGCGAATATTGTGCCACAAAACCCGAAAAAACGCAAATTACGGCGCTTTTTCCGGATATTGGCCGTCCTGACAGCCTTTACTTTCGGCAAATACTCTCATTATCAATATATCTTGCCATTAAATGTTCGCCTTTTTAACATTTTTATGCTATCAGGCAAAATACGTGAAAGGTATCATAACACCATCCGGAAAAAACATACCCGGTATATTTTGACAGGAGGGTCCCATTCATGAAGAAGCTTATCAGCATCGTTCTTGTTCTGGTACTTGCTCTTTGCGCATTCACCGCAGCCTCTGCTGAAGGTGTTGCCAAAGAAGATCTCAAAGTAGGCGTTATCCTGCTGCACGATGAAAACATCGGTTACGACCTTGCCCACATCAACGGCGTGGAAGCCATGAAGGCTGCTCTCGGCCTTTCCGACGAGCAGGTCATCTACGAATACGGCATCCCGGAAAATGAGGAATGCCTCGACGCGGCCAAGAGGCTCGTAGCCCAGGGCTGCCAGATCATCTTCGCCGATTCCTTCAGCCATGAAGACTATATGATCGAAGCCGCCGCTTCCTATCCGACCGTGACTTTCTGCCACGCAACCGGTTATCAGGCCGCTTCCTCCGGTCTGGCCAACATGAAGAACTACTTCACCAACATCTTCGAGGCCCGCTATGTCTCCGGCATCGTCGCCGGCATGAAGCTGGCGGAAGTCTACGGTGCTGATATCGAGGCCAAGATCGGCTATGTCGGCGCTTACTCCTACGCGGAAGTCGTTTCCGGCTTCACCGCCTTCTATCTGGGCGTCCGCTCCATCTGCCCCAACATCACCATGGAAGTCAAGTACACCGGCTCCTGGGCAGACCAGGCTATCGAGCGTGAAGTCGCGCTGGCCCTCATCGAGGATGGCTGCATACTGATCAGCCAGCACGCCGATACNNCCTCCGCCTGTGAGGAAAAGGGCGTTCTCCACGTCGGCTACAACGTAGCCATGTTCGATACCGCTCCCAACACCACCCTGTGCTCCTCCACCAACAACTGGGGCCCCTACTACACCTATGCGGTGCAGTGCATCCTGGATGGCGAGGACATCTC
>DBXA01000158.1:14855-15022 GCA_002309235.1 Christensenella sp. UBA1224
CACATGTTCACCGATGAGAACGGCGTGACCTACTTTGCCGAGTCCGATCTGACCCTCGGCTCCGCTCCCGCCTTCTCCTTCATCATCGACGGCATCACCGAGCTCAACCAGATGTATTGATATCAAACCTCAATAAACAGCGACTGCCGCGGAACGCAGGTTCCGCG
>DBXA01000158.1:15065-15292 GCA_002309235.1 Christensenella sp. UBA1224
ATGCTCAGATATCAAGCCTGCAGATATACGGCATGTTATCGCCTGTATCGTAAACGGCGATCCCGAAATGATGGGAATATATACCGAGCAGCCCGGCAGCATATGAGGGTTTTCGGATTGTCCATCAACAAGCTTATAAGGAGATGCTGAACAATGCGATCCGTTTCAATGCTTCAGTGATTTGAGTCGTAATACTATGTTATCGACCCGTTTTTCGGCTCAGATCC
>DBXA01000083.1:0-6489 GCA_002309235.1 Christensenella sp. UBA1224
GCATCATTACAGCCCTTCCGACATCCTTTCCCATTCGCCGTACATGGCCTCTATCTCCTTTTCGAGCTGCTCCTTTTCCTCGCCGAGCCTGAGGAGCGCCTCGTAATCCGAGCCGCATTCGGCCATACGGTCGTCAAACGCCGCGAGCTCCGCCTCACGCCGGGCAATATCCCTTTCGAGCGCCGCAAGCCGCCTTTCGGTCCTGGGATCCCGCTTAGGCTTCTCCTCCGGCTGCTTTTCGGCCTGCTTCGACGGCTGCCTATCCGGCTTTGCTTCCTTCTCCTTCGCGGCTTCAAGGGCTTTTATACGCCTGTAGCGCTCGTAATCCGCGTCATAGTCACGGAAGCCTCCGTCCAGGTCCCATATCCTGCCGGCGAACCGTTTAATGAAATACCTGTCGTGGGAAACGAAGAGGAGCGTCCCTTCAAAGCGGGAAACTGCCTCCTCCACCCATTCCCGGGAAGAGAGATCCAGGTGGTTGGTAGGCTCATCCAGTATCAGAAGGTTCACTTTCCGCATCATGAGCATACAGAGCCTGAGCCTCGTCTTCTCCCCGCCGGAGAGCTGCGAAACCGTCTTGAACTGCTCATCCCCGATGAATCGAAAGGAACCCAGCCTGTCCCGCGCCTCCTGGGGCGTACAGTCCGTTTCGTAGAGCATGGTATCGTAGAGCGTGCGCTCCGGATGATCAAAGGAAACGATCTGGGGAAGGTAAGCCCATCTCACGCTCGGTCCGAAAGCAAATGTGCCCGTATCCGGCGCCGTCTCCCCCGTGAGTATCTTGAGCAGCGTAGTCTTTCCGCAGCCGTTCGGCCCCAGAAGAGCCACCCTCTCCCCGCCCCCGCGTATCTCGCAGGTGATGCTTTCAAACAGCTTCTGGCCGCCGAAGCCTTTGGAAAGGCCCTCGATCCGCAGCACCCTGTCCGCGCGGAAGCTTTCGGAGGAAAAATCCGCGCTCAGCTGACGCTTCTCTGTGGGCTTTTCGGTCTTCTGTACCCTTTCGACGCGTTTTTCCATGGCGGCAGCCTTCTTATGCAGCGCGGGATTATCGTATACGGAGCCCCATGCCTTGAGCCTGGCGATCTGGAATTCCAGCTGTTTGACCTTTGCCTGCTCCTGCTCGTAGTGGAGCAGCTGCAGCCTGCGCCTCTGCTCCCTTTCCTCCACGTAGAAGGTATAATTGCCGCTGTAAAGATCCGCCTTGCCGTTGTCAAGCTCTATGATGCGCTTTACGCATCTGTCCAGGAAATACCTGTCGTGGGATACCAGGAGAACGGTGCCCTTATAGGTGTCCAGATATTCCTCCAGCCATTCCATCGCCTGCATATCCAGGTGGTTGGTAGGTTCATCCAAAAGCAGTATATCCGTCTTCTCCATGATGATCCTGGCCAGGTTCACCCGTGTCTGCTCTCCCCCGGAGAGCTTGTCAAAGGGCCTTTGGCGCAGATCTGCATCGATGCCCAGGCCCGCGGCGATGCGCGCGAGCTCCGCCTGCCAGTCGTACCCGCCCATCACCTCGAAGCGCCTGGTCAACTCATCATACCTGTTGGCGGAAACACCTGCCATATCCGCATGCATGGCATCCAGCTCCTGCCCTATCGATATGACCTCCCGGTAAGCCTGGCGGAGCACATCCTCCACGGTATTCCCGCTCCGGGCGGTTTTGAGCTGCGCCACATACCCGACCCTTCTGGCCTTCGGCACGGAAACATAGCCCGAATCCGGCTGCAGCTCCCCCGTGATCATCCTAAGCAGCGTCGTCTTCCCCGTGCCGTTGTCCCCGAGGATCGCCGCCCTTTCGCCTTTGTCGATCTGAAAGGAGACCCCGTCAAGTATGACGCGGTCCTGTTCAAAGGATTTTCTGACATCCGAAAATATGATCTCAGCCATCGGTACTGCGGCTCCCTGTTCGAATATGCTAAGAGAATGATAGACCATCTGTGCCGGAAGGTCAAGGGGAAGTGAAGAAGAGGAATTATCTTTATGGCTGCGGAATATCAGTCCGCAAATGTGAGCGCTCTCATCTTCAAGCTTTATATCAAACATCACTCCGCAAAACAGCCTTCCGGTTTGATCCCGGAAGGCCGTTCTTTGACCGTTGATATAGCAGGCTTAAGGATCGCTATGATCACGCCGATACCTTATCTCAGTGAATCTTATTCCTCCACGCAGGGTATACTGCGGCTCTGTGCCCAATCAGCCGTATAGCTCCCTGCAGGGGCAAGGATCGTGATATCCGATCCCGCGAAGGCACTTCCCTCTATCTGCTCCATCCCTTCCGCCGTCGTTACGTCCGTCACATAACTGTTGCTGCAGAAAGCACCACCTGCGATTTCTGTTCCGCTTACGGTGACAGCAGATGATATCCTCTTAAAGAGATAGGTATACAATGTATCCGAACCCTTCCGGTACAGTATGCCATCCCGGTCTTCATGGATGCCGTTTATCTGGATCGACATGGAAATCTGTGAAGGTATCACTATTATACGCCTGTGCCGCTGTCCCTTCCTATATCCGCCCGGGCGTGGTATACTGTTCCGGGAAGGCGGAAGATGGGAAAGGAGGGCAAGCACATGGAAAAGGACAGGAAATACCCTATCCTCCGGAACCTCTGTTACCTGATCCGCGCGACAAAGCAGGGCTGTGCAAAGCTCCTGGTCTTCTGTCCGCTGATCATACTGGTCAACTGCCTTGTGCCTGTGATCACTTCTTTCCTTCCGAAGGTCATCATCGATGAGATATCCGGCGGGAGCCCTCTCGGGCGGCTTCTTGCCGTCACAGGCTGCCTTGCTTTCGCATTGGCGGGAGCGGCTGCCCTGCAGAAATACCTCGACAGGCTGATCTACTGGAACAAGTTCAAGATGAACGCGTTTTTCCTGCGCCTCATCACCCGCAAGGGCCTTACGACCGATTACCGCAACCAGGAGGATGAGCATTTCCGTACACTTCAGGATGAGAGCTTTGCCAGCTGCAACGGAAACTTTTCCCATTACGCCCGGACTTACGATGCACTTGTCCGTTTTCTGTCCGACCTGATGGGCTTCCTCGCCTTCGGCGCCATACTCGTCACACTCAACCCCCTGCTGATACTGTTCCTCGCCCTCACGACAGCAGCCGGCTTTTTCTTGGATTGCAGGATAAGCCTTTGGTTAGAAAAAAACACAGATGAGAAGGCAGGCTATGAAAGGCGCATGCGCTATGTGGTCCAGGCCGCCGATGATACACGGGCTGCGAAGGATATCAGGCTCTACAGCATGGCTGCCTGGCTGAACGGGATCTACGAGGAAAACCTGAAAAAGCTCCTGGGTTGGTACAGGAGGTATACCGCGAAGCTCTTCGGCGCGGCCGCGGCGGGCAGCGCCATTGCCCTCATTCGGGAGACTGTCGCCTATGCGTACCTTCTGCATCTGGCGCTTGAGGGGAAGATATCAGCGGCAGATTTCGTGCTGTATTTCAACGTTGTCGCCGGGTTTTCGGCATGGCTCGGGAGCCTTCTCGGGCAAATAACGGATCTTGAGCGGTTGAACCATGCCATAAACCGCTTCCGCTCCTATCTGGAATACCCGGAGAGCTACCTGCGTGAGAAGGGAAAGCCGATCGAAAGCGCTTCCGCCCCAAAAAAGCTCGAAATGCGCCATGTCTCCTTCCGCTACGGGGAAGACGGTCCGGATGTCATCCACGACCTGAGCCTTACGCTGGAGCCGGGTGAGCATCTGGCGGTAGTCGGGCTCAACGGCGCGGGCAAGACGACGCTCGTGAAGCTGGTCTGCGGCCTCACGGAGGCATCGGAAGGGGCCGTTCTCTATGACGGTACCGATATACGGGAATATGACAGGGATGGCTGGTACCGCCTCTTCGGCGCTGTCTTCCAGGATCATTCGATACTGCCTGTCACGATAGCGGAGATCGTTGCAGAAGAAGAGGAAGGCTCTATTGATCGGGAGAGGGCCGAAAAGTGCCTGAGGCAGGCCGGGCTTTGGGAGAAGATATCCTCCCTGCCGGAGGGCATGCGCACAAGATACGGCAAAGCCTTCTGGGATGACGGGATCGATCTTTCCGGCGGAGAGATCCAGAAGCTTTTGCTGGCGAGGGCTCTGTACAGGCAGTCCCCCATCGTAGTGCTGGATGAGCCTACGGCCGCGCTGGACCCTGTTTCCGAAAACCGCCTGTATGAGACGTATGATGAGATCATGCAGGGAAAGACCACCGTCTTCATATCGCACAGGCTGGCATCCACGCGTTTCTGCCGCCGCATCGTGCTGATCGAAAACGGACGCATCCTCGAAGAAGGCGCCCATGAGGAGCTGCTCGCCCGCAAAGGCCGGTATTACGAGCTTTTTGAGACCCAGGCGAAATACTACCGCGAAGCACCCGGAGAGGGGGCGGTCCTGCCATGAAGCTGCGGGAAAGGATATCTGTCACCCGCCGCGGGTACCGTATGCTGAAAACATACTGCCCCGGCCTGATCGCGGCAAAGACGGCAAGCGCCTGCGCGGAGGCTCTCACGCCTTTCATCGCGATCTGGGCCTCCGCACAGGTCGTTGGTGAACTGACAGGCAGCCGGAACGCCGGCAGGCTGGTCATTCTGGTGCTTGCCGCCATCGCGCTCGGCTTTGCCTTTTCGATGATCCGAAACGCACTTGACAGGGTGATCCGCCTGAAGGAATCCGGAATGTGGAACGATTTCCAGAAGATCTTCTCCGATAAGCAGATGCGAATGGATTACGCTAGTCTCGAAGACCAGACTATCCAGAAGCAGCGGCAGAAGGCCATGGANNGACCTGTTCATGTTCGGCAACGGCTTAGGCCAGCTGATCTGGGATACACCGTCTGCCGTACGGGTATTGGTGGGGATCACCGCGTCCGCGGCAATGAGCGCCTCCCTGTTCACCTCAAAGACGGGGAATGCCGTCATGGATTCCCGGGTATGGCTCATCGTGATCCCGGGGATACTGATACTGTCCGGTCTCATCAGCGCCAGGCTGCAGAAAAAGGAAGACCGCATCTTTGAAAAATGGACGGACAGCACCGTATGGTACAACCGTTCCTTCATGTTCTACGGCCATGCCCTCTATACGGAGACCGCAAGGGCAAAGGATGTACGGCTCTACCGTCAGGACAGGGCTGCCGACAGGGAGATGCAGGCTCTTGAAGAGCACAACAGAAAGGATGATAAAGCCCTGGGCAGCATGAGCGCCTGCCAGGGGCTTGGGGAGCTTTCCAAGGAGACCGCGGGCGCGCTGTGCTCTCTTTTTGCAGCGGCAAAGGCCGGTCTCGGCGCGTTCCCGGTAGGGTATATCGTACAGTATACGGGAGCGCTCACACAATTGGTCCGGTGCATAGGTGAACTGTTCTTCGTCCTCTCCGAAAACCGGATCTATACGGAACATCTGGCAAAGCTGTTCGCTTATCTCGACACCCCGGACGCTAGGCTCCAGGGGACACTGCCCATAGACGGCAAGATAGATGAAGGGGAATATACCATCGAATTCCGGAATGTCTCCTTCCGCTATCCCGGCAGCCGGGATTTTGTACTGAAAAACGTGACCGCCACGCTTCGCTCCGGCAAAAAGCAGGCCCTTGTAGGCGCTAACGGCGCCGGCAAGACGACCTTTGTAAAGCTCCTCTGCCGCCTTTACGAGCCCACAGAAGGGCAGATCCTTCTCAACGGTATCGATATACGGGAATACGACCGCGAGGAATACCTGAAGCTCTTTTCCTTCGTATTCCAGGATTTTTCGCTTTTCGCCCTCAGCCTTGGAGAGAACATAGCCGCAGGCAGGGATTACGATACCGCCAGGGCGGAGGAATGCATCCGGAAGGCCGCTCTTTCCGAAAGATACCGTGCCATGCCGGATGGGCTCAGAACCATCCTCTACCGGGATGTTTCCGAAAAGGGCATAGAGATATCCGGCGGAGAAGCCCAGAAGATCGCGCTGGCGAGAGCCCTGTACAAGGGATCGCCTGTCATCGTGCTGGATGAACCGACAGCCGCGCTGGACCCCATCGCCGAGCAGCAGGTATACGCCGGCTTTGACGGCATGGTCAAAGACAAGACGGCCATCTACATAAGCCACAGGCTGTCCTCATGCCGCTTCTGTGATGAGATCACGGTATTCGATGCGGGAAGGATCGTCCAGAAGGGAACGCATGAGGAGCTTATGAAGGAGAAAAACGGCAAATACCTGGAGCTGTGGAACGCCCAGGCGCAGTACTATGTCACCTGAGCTCCCTTCTCAGTATCGTTTCATCCGCCTCAGGCATGACCTTCATCAGATGCGAGATCATCCGCTCAAAGGATGTTTCCGGTTCCCTGTCCTCCGGAACACGCGCGATCTCAACGCCCAGCCACTTATCCGCTATGCTGATCTCCGCGTTGCCCCAGCCGTAGGGCACGCCCTCCTTTGTCAGGCTGTACCGGAAATCCGAGGTGACGACAAAGGTCTGCATCTGAAGTCTGGTCAGCACGGCATCGAAGCCCTTGGTAAA
>DBXA01000083.1:6499-7068 GCA_002309235.1 Christensenella sp. UBA1224
GGGTGTTCTTCCAGATACGCCATCAGCAGGCGCTCCTTATAGGAGACTAAGCCTTCATCCACCATGGATTCCCATTCATAGCCGTCCCTGCGCCAATTCGCAAGGTCTCCAAACCATTCCGGGCTGATGAATGCCGCCTTGTTCCGGATGAATTTACCGTATACGCATGTTTTATCCGCCGCAAGGGTGCCTTTCCATTCCCAAGGGCCATCCGCATCCGTGAACCAGACGGATGGGTCGATATGCTCCTCCACTGACCAGCCCCTCACAGAGTTGGTAAAGAAGGGCAGTATCCCGACTGCCCTTATCATCCCGGCAAGGTCCTCTTTGGTGTGTATAACGCCTTCGATCATTTTATCTTCCCTTTACGTATCCAGCTTCTCCGCCGCATCCTTGAGGAGGTCTATGATCGGCAGATGCTGCGGGCACACGCCTTCGCACTGGCCGCAGGCGATACAGTCGGAAGCGCGCCCGTATCCCCAGCCGATCAGGCCCCTGTAGAAGCTCTTGGGCCTGAACTCATCCCCATACAGCTTCATGGTATTCACCGCCCGGAACACATCCGGGAT
>DBXA01000083.1:7223-13107 GCA_002309235.1 Christensenella sp. UBA1224
TCCTCGGTGCTCATGCCGGAAAGGATGGTCATGACCCCCGGAAGGGAACCCACGAACCGCAGGGCCCAGGAGGCTGGAGAAGCATCAGGCCGTACCGCCTTGTACTTTGCTTCCAGCTCCGGCATAAGCCTGGCCAATGTACCTCCCTTGACCGGTTCCATGATGATCATGGGGATGTTCCGCCTGTGCAGTATCTCGTACAGCTCGCCGGAACGCACAACCGGGTTTTCCCAATCCGCGTAGTTCAGTTGGATCTGGACAAATTCTGTCTCCGGGTGGGCATCCAGCGTCTTTTCCAGGTATTCGGGGCTTCCGTGGAAGGAAAAGCCGAAGTGGCGTATCTTCCCCTCCGCCTTCTTCTGAAGGCCCCAGCTATAGCAGTCCAGCTTTTCATATGTCTCGCCGTTGCCGCCATCCTCTATAGAGTGCAGGAGGTAGAAGTCAAAATAATCTACGCCGCATCGCTCCAGCTGCTCATTGAAGATGCGGTCCCTGTCCTCCGGTTTGCTCATGCACCAGGCCGGGAGCTTTGTAGCGAGCATGAAGCTTTCCCTGGGATGCCGCTTCACCAGCGCTTCCTTCACCATCTTCTCGGAGTTGCCCCCATGGTAGACATAAGCGGTGTCAAAGTAGTTCATTCCCGCCTGCAGATAGGCATCTGCCATGCGGCAGACCTGTTCAAGGTCGATAGTCCCTTCCTTTTCCGGCAGCCTCATCATGCCGAACCCGAGCTTTGGCATACTGTTCAGATCGATACGCATGTTCATTCCTCCAGTTTTTTATTCGCTGCTTTATTTGCTGCCTTTGGCCGGCAGATAAATGAACGATCCCCGTAAAACGACAGAATGAGGCGATATGAAGCCGCTCACCTTTCTGACGGATCCGGTAAGTCACTATAACTGTATATCATCTGTCAAAAGTTTGCAAGCATTGATCTCGCAAAACGCCTGCCCGGATCCGTCAGAGGCTCCTGTTGTGTATGTCCTGCCGGTCCTCAGCCGCTTTGTTTCCGCCCGGCTGTTCATCCTATCGTCCGGCAGGATATCACCCCTATCCGCATAGAGGATGTTGCCGGAGAGGTATCCCTGAATATCGCGTATCTTTCGGCTGTGTTCATAAGGGGGACCGGCACCACGATCGCGGATTGTATTTTGTACCGCAGATTCGATACGGCATTCAGAAAACGCGGAAGCCGCGGATGAGACCGAGAAAACACACCGTAAAGCCGCGGAACCTTCCCTTCCTTTTCGGATACGCAGAAAAAACGGTGGTAATCCGAAGGTCTATCATTTATAATGTGTATCGGGAGGTGACCGGATATGTTTACCCGTCTGCTTTCACTTTTATCCATATCAGCGCTGCTGTTCGTATCCACAGCCCTCGCAGAGGAAAAAACGAGCTTTACCCGGAAAGAAGTGACAGTGGAACGGGATGGGATGTCCATTTACGGGGAGCTGCTCCTCCCGGAAGCGGAAGGCCCCCTGCCCCTCGTGATCCTCTCTCATGGCTTCGGCGCCAATCATGAGCACCTGAGGAATTATGCTGAAACATTTGCCCGGAACGGCATCGCAGCGTATTCCTTTGATTTCATCGGCGGAGGCATCAGCATCAAAAGTGACGGGACCATGCGGGAGATGTCCGTTCTGACCGAAGCGGCGGATCTCAGCGCCGTGCTGGATCATATGGCAGCCCTCCCGGAGATCGATCCGGAGAAGATCTTTCTCTTGGGTGCCAGCCAGGGCGGCTTCGTCTCATCGTATGCGGCAGGGACACGGCCAGGCGATATCGCCGGGCTGATCGCCTTATACCCCGCCTATGTCCTGCAGGACAACGCCCGGAAGCAGACGCCGGATCCAGATAACATACCGGAGACCATCAGCCTGCTGGGCATGACTGTAGGCAGGATCTACAATGCGGATGCCATGTCCTTCGATATCTACGATATCATCCCCGATTACCCGGGAAAGGTGCTGATCCTGCACGGGACCCGCGATATGATCGCCCCGATCTCCTATTCCGAGCGCGCAGCAGAGGCTTTCCCAAATGCAGAGCTCATCCGGTATGAAGGTGCCGGCCACGGCTTCCGGGGACAGGATGGCGCAAAGTCCGAAAGAGACGCCCTCTCGTTCGTGCTGGATATACTCAATGACCCTGAGAACTGACAAGGAGGAAACACGTATGGGCAAAAAGGTATTGATACTGTCCGGAAGCCCCCGAAAGGGAGGCAATTCTGATCTCCTGTGCGATGAATTCATGCGCGGCGCTCTGGACGCGGGCTGCCAGGCGGAAAAGATCCGTGTTGCGGAAAAGAAGATCGGATACTGCAGGGCATGTTATTACTGCGAGCGCTCAGGCGGCGAATGCGTGCAGAAGGATGACATGGCGGAGATCCTGCAGAAGATGGTGGAGGCCGATGTCATCGTGCTGGCGAGCCCCGTCTACTTCTATTCCCTCAGCGCGCAGCTCAAGACCGTCATAGACCGCTCCATGGCGCGCTGCGCGGAAATAAAGGACAAGGAATTCTACTACATCGCTTCCAGTGCGGAGGAAGAGCGGGAGATACAGGAGCGGACAATCGCCTGCATGCGCGGGTTTGCCGATTGCGTAAAAGGCGCAAAGGAGATGGGCGTCATCTACGGAACAGGAGCGCTTGAAAAGGGCGAGATCCGCAATACCCCCGCTTTTGCGGAAGCATATGACATGGGAAGGGCTGTCCATGCGTAGCCCAATACACTCTTACCACTTGTCTTTTCCGCATTTCTCGTAGTACGCCTGCGCGTAATCTCCCAGCCTGTCTTCCTCAATGGCGGTGCGTATCTCCTCCATCATGCGGTTGAGGAAGCGGATATTGTGTACGCTCAGGAGCCTTAAGCCGAATATCTCATCCGCCTTGATGAGATGCCTCACATAGGCGCGGGTGAAGTTGCGGCAGCAGTAGCAGTCGCAGCCCTCCTCCACGGGGGTAAAATCGCGCGCGTATTTTGCGTTGCGCACGACAAGCCGGCCGTTTACAGTAAAGGCAGTACCGTTTCTCGCTACGCGCGTCGCCAGCACGCAGTCGAACATATCCACGCCGCGCATAGCGCCTTCGATCAGGCAGTCGGGGGAGCCTACGCCCATCAGGTAGCGCGGCTTATCCGGCGGAAGCTCCAGACAGACCACATCCAAGAGCTTATACATGATGTCCTTGGGTTCGCCTACGCTCAACCCCCCGATGCCGTAACCCACGGCATCGATCTTCGCCATGCGCCTTGCGCACTCACGGCGCAGCCTTTCGTAAAACGCACCCTGCACGATCGGGAAGAGCGCCTGGTCCTCGTTCACGCCGAAATCCATACACCTGTCGAGCCAGCGGAGCGTGCGGTACATGGCGTCCTCCGCCTTCTTTTCATCGCAGGGCCAGGCGGAACACTCGTCAAACTGCATCACGATATCGCTGCCCAGCGCGCGCTGCACAGCCATGGATTCCTCCGGCCCCATGAACATCTTTGAGCCATCCAGGTGGGATCGGAACTCCACGCCCCTTTCGGTGACCTTGCGCAGCTCCGAAAGGGAAAACACCTGGAACCCGCCGCTGTCCGTAAGGATAGGCCCATCCCAGTTCATAAATCTATGCAGGCCGCCGGCTTCCTTCACGATATCCTCCCCCGGTCTCAGGTGCAGGTGGTAGGTATTGGCGAGTATGATCTGGCTGCCCGTCTCATGCAGCTCCAGAGGCGACATGGTCTTAACCGATGCCTGCGTACCTACGGGCATATAAACCGGGGTCTCGATCACGCCGTGGGGCGTATGCAGCCTTCCGCGGCGCGCACCTGTCTGCTTGCAGACGTGCAATAGCTCGTATCTGAACAAATCCGTGTTCTCCTCTTGTCTCTTATGTTCGGTCCAATATATAACGCGCGGCCTTCAGGATATCCGGCAGCACCGCTTCCGCAAGGTCCCGTATCTCCTCATCCGGCCCTAAGATATCCGGCACCATGAGGGGCCTGAGGCCCGCCGCGTGAGCCGCTCGTATGCCGTTGAAGGAATCCTCTATCACGAAGACGCTGCCCGCATCAACCGGCAGGGCTTCTCTTGCCTTCAGGAAGATATCAGGCGCGGGCTTTCCCTCTCTCACCTCATCCCCGCCTATCACAGCCGCAAAATAGCCGGTGAGGCCGGCCTTTCCCAGCTCTTCTCTGACCAGGGAAGCGACTGTAGAGGATGCGAGCGCGCAGGGAATGCCTTTTTCCCTCAGCATATCCAGCGTTTCCCGGACAAAGGGCTTCAGAGGCGGGCCGTACTCCCGCGTGCGCCTCGCGAATTCCACCCTGCCCTCTTCGTAGATATCGTCCATCGGCCTTTCGGGGTAGCGCTTTTTCAGCTCTTTCAGATACATGGCGTCCGTCCCGCCAATAGAGCCGATATAGACGCCGTCGATATCCTCCAGCCCGTATTTCACGGCGAGATCCCGCCAGACATCCAGATACAACCTTTCCGTATCGAATATGACGCCGTCCATGTCAAATATGACCGCTGTCTTCATATGACGCCTCAGACGTTCACGATGACGGCGTTCTCCACGGCCTCCGCCAGGAGCGCCTCATAATCCAGTTTCGCTTCCGCCTTGACTAAGGCTTCCGGCTTCGGTCTCGTATCCGGGTGGCGGGGCGTAAATACCGTGCAGCAATCCTCATACGGGAGTATGCTCGTCTCATAAGTGCCGATCTTTTCCGCCTCGCGTATGATATCCAGCTTATCATAGCCGATCAGGGGGCGGAACACAGGCATGCCCTCCACCACCATATCCGTGCAGCAAAGGGCGTCCATGGTCTGGCTTGCCACCTGAGCAAGATTCTCCCCTGTGATGAGCGCCTGCGCCTTGAAGTTTGCCTTGGCCACCCTTTCCGCGATACGCATCATAAAGCGCCTCATGAGCACCGTCCCCAGCTCATCCGGGCATTTCGCGTGGATCTCAAGCTGGATCTTCGTAAACGGCACCACGCATACCTGCATGCCGCCCTGGAAGGCACCCAGCATCTTCGCGAGCGTCATCACCTTTTCCTTGGCGCGCTCGCCTGTATAAGGCGGGCTCTCAAAATGGATGGCGGATATCTTGACGCCTCTGCGCATGATGGAATAGCCGGCTACGGGGCTGTCGATGCCGCCGGAAAGCAGAAGAGAAGCTCTGCCGCCTGTGCCGATCGGCATACCGCCAACCGCCGGGATATCCTCGCAGCAGATATATGCCCTGTCGCGGATCTCCACGTTCAGCTTTATCTCAGGCGTATGGACATCCACAGTAAGGCCGGGACAGGCCTCCAACACGCGGTGCCCCATCTCAGCCGCTATCGCATTGGAATCCATCGGGAAGGATTTATCACTGCGGCGGGCGAACACCTTAAATGTGCCGTTTTTCCCCTGCATCATGGAAACGCAGACTGCCCCTATCGCGTCGATATCCTTATCCGTCTCTACGGCAGGGCTCACGCTGTGCACGCCGAAAACGCGCTTTACCCGTTCCGCCGCCTCCATGATATCCGGCACATCCGCGACATAAATGCGGGAATCGCTCAGCCAAACATCGGCCCCTAAGTCCTTCACGCTGTGGCGCACGTTCTCCGTGAGCATGCGCAGGAAATATGGGCGGTTCGCGCCTTTTAAATGTACTTCACCGAAGCGTACGAGCAGTACCTCGCGCATGGTGTCATCTCCTTTTGTATTGACTGAGCAGCACATAGCTTTCCGCGATGCATTCTGCCGCGTACTCTAATTCTTCCCTCTGCGTAAACGGCGAAAGCGAGAAGCGCAGAGCTCCTTCCGCTCTTTCCCCGCCGATCCCCATCGCTGTAAGGACCGCGCTTACATGCCTCTTTTTGCTCGAGCACGCGGAGCCGGTAGAGCA
>DBXA01000083.1:13152-14266 GCA_002309235.1 Christensenella sp. UBA1224
GATAGATTCACGATATGCGGCGCAGCGCTTGCCGGCTCCGGCCCGTTGACCAGTGTCTCCGGCACAAGCCTGCAAACGCTGTCGATAAAAAAGAGCTTCTTCGCCATGAGCTCCGGACCAAGGTCCTTCATGGCTCTGAGATCGGTCACCGCCTGCAGAAGGCCCGCGATGCCCGGCGTGTTCTCCGTGCCGGACCGCATGCCCTTCTCCTGCCCGCCGCCGATCTGCCGGGGAGCCAGGCGCACGCCCTTACGTACATAGAGTGCCCCTATCCCCTTAGGCCCGTGCAGCTTATGACCCGAAAGAGTATATAGATCGACATTGCGCGCATCGAACGGAACGCGCAGGAAGCCCTGCACCCCATCCACATGCACAAGGCACCCCTCTGCCTTTGCCATGGCCGCCATGCGGCCGATATCCGCCATGGCGCCTGTCTCGTTGTTGACCTGCATGATGCTGACGAGCGCCGGCTTTTCACTGAGCGCATCGGCATAGGCATCCATATCCGGAAGGCCGTCCTGCCCGACAGGCAATACCGTCACCTCATGCCCCATCGCGCGCACGGCTTCATAGGCTTCCAGCACGCTCGGGTGCTCCGTAGCGTTCACGATGAAATGCCCCTTGCCCCTGTAAGCGGCGGCAATGCCGAGTATCGCCAGGTTGTTTGCCTCCGTCCCGCCGGAGGTAAAGGTGATCTCCTGCGCCGACACCCTGAGCGAGCGGGCGATCACCTCCCGGCAGGCATTCATGCGCCTTTCGCTTTCCACCGCCGGCGCATACTGCGAGGATGGATTATAGAAGCCATCGCGCATGCACTGCGCCATGGCTTCTATCACACTCTCGGTTGGCTTTGTGGTGGCACTGTTGTCAAGATAGGCGTATCTCAATCCTGCCATACGCCGAACCCCAGATAATTCTGACTGCGGATGATCTTCTGCATCTCTTCGGAAAGCTCCACGATCATGAGATGCTTTACATTGTTCTTCACGAAATAGAAGAAGATAAGCTGCCCGTCCCTGTTGAGGAACCAGTTATGCTTTTTGACGCCGGGGGTATTGACATACCTCTGGAAGGCAGAGCTCTGCACCTTGCCGCAGGCCTCCACGTTCTTCAT
>DBXA01000031.1:0-1078 GCA_002309235.1 Christensenella sp. UBA1224
GAGACCGGCGGCAAGGATTTCATCTTCGCCCATCCGACTGCCGATGTGAAGCCCCTCGCTGCGGCTATCGTGCGCGGTTCCTTTGAATACCAGGGGCAAAAATGCTCCGCGTGCTCCCGTGCCTTCATCCCCGCGAGCATCTGGCCGGAGGTCAAAAAGAACCTTGTGGAGATGACATCCTCCCTTAAGGTCGGCGATGTGCGGGAATTCGATACCTTCATGGCGGCAGTCATCGACAAAGCCTCCTTTGAGACCTGCAAGGGCTATATCGACCGTGCGGCGGCATCGCCGGATTGCGAATTCGTGATAGGCGGCGCCTATGACGGCTCCATGGGCTGGTTTGTGCAGCCCACCATCATCAAGTGCTCTTCTCCCACTTATGAATCCATGGTGAACGAGATCTTCGGGCCCATCGTCTCCGTCTATGTTTACGATGACGATAAACTGGATGAAACGCTGGATATCTGCGACAAGGCATCGCCTTACGCGCTGACAGGCGCTATCTTCGCCAAGGACAGGCAGGCGATCACGCATATGGAGCATGCCCTCAGGCATTCCTCAGGCAACTTCTACATCAACGATAAGTGCACTGGTGCCGTGGTCGGGCAGCAGCCCTTCGGCGGCGCGCGCGCATCCGGTACAAACGATAAGGCCGGTACCTGGCTCAATATGATCCGCTGGGTCAGCGCTCACAGTGTGAAGGAGACCTTCTCTCCCTCCACGGCGATCGCGTACCCGTATATGTCAGAAAAGTAAGTCTCGGGAGGCGTAATGCGCGCCTTGTGACATTTCAGGCAGCCGGGTGTATGATTGGGCATTCTTGTGTTGAAAAGACGCCTCAGGCCTGTTATCCTGTACACGCAGTCGGGAAAAACAGACGGCCTTAGGGTAAAGGAGGGATCGGCATGGATCCGATGTTCATCATTATTCCTGTCGTAGCGGTTGTTGTACTGTTTGTGCTGGGTTATCTGAAAGCGCCGCCGGACACGGCCTTTATCATCTCCGGTATGGGGAAAAGGCGTATCCTGATCGGTAAGGCGGGCTGGAGGATCCCCTTCCTGGAGAGGGTGGATAAGCT
>DBXA01000031.1:1163-6719 GCA_002309235.1 Christensenella sp. UBA1224
ATCTCCTCCGATCCGGAGCTCCTCTCAAGGGCGGCGGAAGCGCTGCTGGGTATGAAGCAGCAGCAGCTGGTCTCCATGGTAACGCAGGTGCTGGAAGGCAACATGCGTGAGATCGTAGGCTCTGTAGGCCTTAAGGAAATGGTGCAGGACCGCCAGGGCGTTGCCAAGAAGATCACCGAAAACGTGGTGCCGGATATGCAGAAGCTGGGCATCGAGGTCGTAAACTTCAATATCCAGAACTTCCGCGACAACGCGGGTACCATAGAGAACATGGGTATCGACAATGTGGAGCAGATCCGCAAGAATGCCCAGATCGCGAAGGCGAATGCCCAGAGGGATATCGCCATCGCATCTGCCAATGCGCAGCAGGAGGCAAATGCCGTAAAGGCTGAGGCCGAAAAGAAGATAGCCGAACAGAACGCGGATCTTTCTGTGCAGCAGGCAGAGATGCAGGTCAAGGCGGATACCAAGCGCGCAGAAGCGGACGCCGCGTATTCGATCCAGCAGGAAAGCCAGCGCAAGACCATAGAGATCACCAGGGCAAACGCTGATATCGCGCAGCGTGAAAAGATGGCCGAGCTCGCCGAAAAGGAGATCGCCCTTCAGGAACGCAGGTTGGATGCGGAGGTCCGCAAGGCCGCCGATGCCCAGAAGTATGAGGCGGAGATGGAGGCGCAGGCCCGCAAAGCAGAAGCCGATGCCGCCAGGTACGCCATGGAGCAGGAAGCCGAAGGTATCCGGGCGAAGGGCCTTGCCGAAGCGGAAGCCATCAGCAAGAAGGCGGAAGCGCAGAGGCTCATGGGCGAAGCATCCATCATCGATATGTACCTGCAGGCGCTGCCCGAGGTCGTAAAGAACGCGGCTCTGCCTCTTGCCCAGACGGATAAGATCGTCATGTATGGTGATGGAAATTCTACACGCCTGATGAAGGATGTCATGGGCTCCTCCAACCAGATCATGGAGGCACTCAGGGAATCCACAGGGCTGGATATCACGGAGCTCATCTCCCGTGTGGCCGGCAAGATCGGGGGCACGGAAGCGGCTGGCGCACCGGAGGTGCCCGCCAAGGAAGAATAAAGAACATAGCCAACGAAAGGGGAACTGCCGCACGGACGTAGTGCGGCGGTTCCTTTTTTGATTGACATGGTCGGCCCGGCTTATCTATAATTGTCAGGAAAATATTACAGGGAGGGAAATCTTGTGAAAAGGCGCATGATCGCGTTTATTGAGGCAATTGTACTGCTGCTTGGCGGGATCGGTACCGCTGCCGGAGAAGGCGGCTGGACGGAGACAGAGAAGAGCATGGATATATGGCAGAGCATAGCGGGGGCTTTGTCGGATGCAGGTGATATCGTCTCCGGGGCGTTGGAACAGGCCGGGGATGACATATCAAGTGCCGGTGAAGCGGCTTCTGAAGCCCTCGCAGAGGCAGCAGATAATCTCCCTGTGATCTGGAAGGATCTCTCGGGTCTCCTGGAAAGTGCCGGTGAGGATGCGTCTAAGGCCATCGGAGAGGCGTTTAACGGCGCGGCGGAGCAGGGAGAGGCCATATTAAGCCGATTTCTGGAGGGAACGAGGGAGATAGGCAGAGAAGCGGGCGAATCGCTTGCGGATGCTTTTGCCCGGATCGGCAGCGCGGGAGGAGAAACACTGGAAGGTCTGCAGGCATTTTTCAAAGAAAAGCTTGCCTCCATGGGATACGGCGAAGGGGATGCGCAGGCAGTGCTGGATGCGCTGATCGATTATGCGGAATCGAAGGGGATCCCCGCAGAGGATATACTGAGCACCGCGCTTGTTTACCTTTCCCGATTTGAGACAATGTGTGAAGGACTCCTTGACAGCATAGGGGAGATCGCAGGCTCCATCCGGGTGGAAGAGCTTACAGGCTATCTGGGAGAAATCCTTGAACAGATCGGTGCAGATGGCGTCGAAAGCGTGCAGGAGATATTGGAGCAGCTGAAAAACATGCTTTCTCCCGAGGGATGAACCGTAAAAAAACCTTGTCTGTAAAGTAAACATAACGCAGTGTGTGTATACTGGATGCATAATTTGTCCCCCGTGTATATGTACTCTGGAGGTGACTTAAGCAGATGCAGAAGGAACAGCCGTGTGAGAACGCGATAGAGCTGCGCTCGATAACCAAGCGATTTGGGAACAAGGTGGTCGCAAACAAAAAGATCAGCATGACGGTCAAAAAAGGCGAGATACTTGCCCTGCTCGGGGAGAACGGGTCCGGCAAGACCACGCTCATGAACATGCTCGCGGGCATTTACTACCCGGATGAAGGAGAAATACTGATCAACGGCAAAGAAGTGTTCATTTCCGAACCGAAGGACGCCTATGCCAACGGTATCGGCATGATCCACCAGCATTTCAAGCTGGTTGATATCTTTACTGCCGCGGAGAATATCGTGCTGGGTATCCCCGGGAAGCAGAAGCTGAACCTGAAAGAGGTCGCCTCTGATGTGAAGAAGCTGGCTGAAAGGTATGGCTTCCAGGTGGACCCGAACAAGAAGATCTATAACATGTCCGTTTCCGAAAAGCAGACAGTGGAGATACTGAAGGTGCTCTACCGCGGGGCGAACATACTGATACTGGACGAGCCTACGGCCGTTCTCACGCCGCAGGAGACGGACAAGCTGTTTGATGTCATGCGGAATATGAAGAGGGATGGCAAGGCCATCATCATCATCACGCATAAGCTGCACGAAGTGCTCGAGATATCAGACCGCGTGGCTGTGCTGCGCAAAGGCGAGTACATAGGCGATATCAAGACGAGTGATGCTACGGAAGCGAGCCTGACGGAGATGATGGTGGGCCGCAAGGTCGATCTGGATATCGACAGGCAGGAGCCCAGGGATGAAAAGCTGCGCCTCCGCATAGAGCATGTCACCGCGTACGACAAGACCGGGGAAAAGAAGACGCTGGATGACATATCCTTTGATGTATATTCGGGTGAGATACTGGGCATAGCCGGTATAGCGGGCTCCGGTCAGAAGGAGCTGCTCGAGGCTGTGGCCGGTCTGCAGCGCGTATCGGCGGGTTCCATACGGTATTATCCGCCGGAAAACGGGAAGGAAGAGGAACTCATCGGCAAATCCCCCAGGCAGATACGCGATATGGGCGTCGCCCTATCCTTTGTCCCGGAGGATCGTCTTGGAATGGGCCTTGTAGGCTCCATGGGCATGACGGGCAATATGATGGTACGCTCTTACCGGGCCGGCAAGGGCTTGTTTACCAGACGCAGGCAGCCAAAACAATTGTCCGAACAGATCATAAAAGAATTAGAGGTAGTGACGCCTGGCGTCAATACGCCTGTCAGGCGTCTTTCCGGCGGCAATGTGCAGAAGGTGCTCGTGGGGCGAGAGATCGCGAATTCTCCTACGGTCCTCATGACGGCATATGCGGTGCGCGGCCTTGATATCAATACCAGTTACACCATATATTCTCTCCTGAACAGGGAAAAGGAATCCGGCGCCGCGGTAGTATACGTTGGCGAGGATCTGGATGTGCTCCTCTCACTCGCGGACAGGATACTGGTGCTGTGCGGGGGCCAGATATCGGGCATTGTGGACGCGCGCTCTACCAATAAAGAAGAGGTAGGCTTGCTCATGACAAAGTACAGGAAAGAAGGTGCTGCGATTGGCGGGTGAACCTTTTGTCCATCTCGTTAAGAAAAACGTGCAGCCGACTTGGAAGACAGCCTGCGTATACGTCGGTGCGGTGCTTGCGGCGCTCATCGTATGCTCGATCGTCATTTATACGGTGACCGGGCTCGATCCCCTGTACGTTTACCGTATCATGTGGGAGTCCACCTTCGGCTCTGCCAGTATCGCGATGGAGTTTCGCCTGATCACCATATGGAATACCATACGCGATACCATGATACTTTTGTGCGTGGCGCTGGCGCTGACCCCGGCTTTCAAGATGAAATTCTGGAATGTTGGCGGTGAAGGTCAGATACTGATCGGCGGCCTTGCGACCGCAGCCGTCATGCGCTATCTGGATACATCGGTGCCGACATGGGTGCTCTTTGCGGCAATGATCGCTGCAAGTATGCTGGCAGGATTGATATGGGGCCTTCTGCCCGCGCTCTTTAAGGCGCGCTGGAACACCAATGAGACGCTGTTCACGCTTATGATGAACTATATCGCCATGCAGATCGTTTCCGCCTTCTCTATCATCTGGGAGGCGAAGAAGGGGTCCGGCGCCATAGGCGTCATCAACAAGGTCACAAAGGCCGGTCATATGACCACCAAGTGGCTTTCCGGCGTATTCGGCGGTGAGAACTACATCATCAATGTGATGATCGTACTGGTGCTCACGGTGTTCATATTCATCTATATGCGCTATACGAAACACGGGTATGAGATCAACGTCGTGGGTGAGAGCGAAAATACGGCCAGATACGCCGGCATCAACGTAAAGCGCGTCATCATACGCACCATGATGATCTCCGGCGCGCTGTGCGGCCTGGCGGGCTTTATATTGGTATCCGGCTCCAGCCATACCATATCCACTACGACCGCCGGAGGGCGCGGCTTTACCGCCATCATTGTCGCCTGGCTTTCCAAGTTCAATCCGTTTATCATGCTCGTGATATCCTTCATGCTGGTGTTCCTGGATTACGGTGCGAAGGGTGTTGCCTCGGCCTGCGGTCTCAACAAGGCCTTCAGCGATATCATAACGGGCATACTCCTGTTCTTCATATTGGGCTGTGAATTCTTCATCAACTACCGCCTGGTGTTCCGCAGCCGGAAGGAGGTAAACTGATATGCAGTTTATCATCACCGTACTTCAGAACTTTTTTACGGCTGCGTTCCTGCGTGCTTCCGTAACACAGGGAATACCGCTGCTGCTGGGCGCTACGGGCGAGATCATGACCGAAAAGAGCGGTCATTTGAACCTGGGACTTCCGGGCATCATGTACCTGGGCGCCATAGGCGGGCTTACCGGTGCTTTCCTCTATGAGAACGCCGCGGCAGCCCCGAATGCCTTCATTGCCGTGGCGATCACCTTTCTCTGCGCTGTGATCGCTGCTATGCTGGGCGGCCTCATTTACTGTGTGATGACGGTGACAATGCGGGCCAACCAGAATGTATCCGGGCTCGCTCTTACCACATTCGGCGTGGGCGTCGGCAATTTCCTTGGCGGCTCCATCATGAAAATGGCCGGCAAATCCGGGCAGATCACCGTCTATTTCACGGGAAAGGCCTTCAAAGCGTGTCTCCCGTTTGTGAACAGCGAGACCGTTGTAAACAATCCCTTCCTGAATGCGGTATGCACCATGTTCTTCTCTTATGGATTCCTCACGTATCTTGCGATACTTATCGCGGTGCTCGTGGGCCGCTTCTTATCCACGACGCGTACGGGCCTTGCGGTGCGCGCCATAGGCGAAAGCCCTGCCACTGCGGATGCTGCCAGCATACCGGTCATGAAGCTCAAATACCTCATGACCACGCTCGGCGCGGGTATTGCCGGCCTTGGCGGTATTTACTTCGTCATGGAGTATATGGGCGGCACCTGGCAGAACGATGCCTTCGGCGACCGCGGCTG
>DBXA01000105.1:0-200 GCA_002309235.1 Christensenella sp. UBA1224
CGTCCGTATATGGCACTGCAACAAGATATCCGGTACGTTTTTCCGGCCTGATCACAGCCCTTATTCCCCACACAGTGTAAAAACTATCCTCCCATATCATATGTCTCCTCATGCTGTCCCAGGGCGTAACCCCCTCAATTATCGTGTTGTCCTGATCATACAGTTTTTGGTCAAACCGCCCGTTGTAATATGGTTTTACC
>DBXA01000105.1:246-390 GCA_002309235.1 Christensenella sp. UBA1224
ACATACGCCTCTTCATGCGTCTCATACATTTTGATATCACTATATTTGGTTATCCCCTGCGCATCATAAAAATCCAGCATATCGCGGATCTCCTCAACGCTGTCAGCGGGAACGATATGGTAATACTGCGTATCGTGGAACCGC
>DBXA01000105.1:462-12592 GCA_002309235.1 Christensenella sp. UBA1224
GGCTTTCTTTACGGCTGCTGCCGCTTTTCCATTGTTTGCCCGCCCGGTCCTGCTCCGGAAGGATGTAATCGAGATCACCAGGTTCAACGCTGCATACAGCAGGATAAACGCGATCCCGATCCCTTTTGATGCCGTCGTCGGGTAAACCATCCCACAAGCGATATCCCGGAGAAAGCCGGCCAGATGCCCGGTCAGCAGTTCAGGTACGGCGATCACAAAAGGAGTACAATACCACTGGACGATATAAAAACACTGGATCACCGCCATCGGCATAAGGACAACGGGAAGCACAACCTTCTTTTCACGGGCGGAATGGTATGACAATATGCCCAGTATCATGAACAGCAGGCTGGAAATGCAGGTGTAGGCATCCTCTTGATCAAAATAGCATAACATGAGTGTTTCCAGTTGGAATAAGACTACGGAAACAGGTATGGAGACCAATATGCCTTTGTGTATGGCCTCGGCATTCTCCCTCCCGTGCGACCGGGCTAGCCCAGCGCGGATCTCCGCTTCATCGCCGAAATTGCGGATCACCATGTCTGTTGCGTCCTCTTCGGAAACGCCGCCCCGCATGATCGCTTCCCGTTCGCTGAGAAGATGATCCAGCAGCTCCCCCCGTACATCTTTGCGGGTATCTCTCTGGATAATGCCGGAGCAGGCACTGTCCAGGAGTTTTTCGAACTTATCCCCTGGCAAGGCCCGCACCTCCTATCACGTTTGCGACAGACCGAGAATACAATTCCCATTCTTCCTTCTGTTCGGCAAGTTTCTTTATTCCTTTTTCCGTGATATGATAGTATTTCCGGCTGCGGCCCTCCGCATCCTCTGTACGGGATTCCAGGCAGCCGCCCGCTTCAAGGGCATGCAGGATGGGATATAGCGTACCCTCCTTCATCTGAAAGACCGTTTCGCTCCTTTCCTCGATCGTCTTTATGATCTGGTAGCCGTACATATCCTGTGACGCTATCACACTGAGCACCATCAGTTCGGTACTCCCCCTGGCAAGCTCTTTGCGGATCTTCATGGCAGCCTCCGAAATACATAGATTCTCGATGCATAGATACACTATGTATATACCACTGATCCGCTGCCCTGTCAAGCTTTCAGGAAAAAAACATACCCGGTTCCCACAAAAAACGGGAACCGGGCATAAAGAAAAACGGTGCGCAGATGGTCCGCGAGCCGGATAGCGGAAGCAGCTATATCTTCCGGAGGATATCCAGCGTATGGTGTGAAGCCCCGATCAGGTCCTGCCGTTCACAGATCGAAAAATGGTATTCCATCCACTTTTCGAAAGAGGTGTCATCCATAGCGTCTATCACGGCGCGCATATAGTTCGTTGCGCCGTCCGTCGCGACGAGTTTGACCCTTTCAACAGGTATCCCGGCATCGAGGGAGGCGATCTCCTCCGGCCTGACCATCGCGAAAAGGTCCTTCGGCTCGCTGATGCAGTGCCAGTCCGGTGTGAGCATCCCTTTCTCCAGTACTTCATTCAGGTGGTCCGCACCGAAGACATACTGCACGACCGTCGGCTCGTTCATGCAATAGGCCGCCAGGATAAAGCCGCCGGGTCTCGTTACCCTTGCCGCTTCCGTAAGGGCTCTTAGCTTGTCCTCCCCTGTGTAAAGGTGGTACATCGGCCCGAGCAGCATCGTCAGGTCAAACGCCTCGTCCGGCAGGGCCGAAAGGTCCAGCGCATTCCCCTGCATCACCGTGATAGGCTCCGAACCATCCAGCTTGGACCTGAGTATCTCAAGGTTATGTGCTATCAGTTCCACCGCCGTAACACGACGGCCTTCTTTTGCCAGCGCCACGCTGTACCGCCCGGTCCCCGCGCCGACCTCCAGGATATCAGGCGCCGGAATGCCGGCAAGGCATTCGCGGATACAGCGCATGGTGGTCAGGTATTCGACGCTGCCGTGACGGGAAAGGAGCCTGCCTTCTTCGTCGTAGCTGTTATAGTATTCTTCAAGGAAACTCATATCTCTCACCTGTTTTCGCGGGCCGTGCGGTAATCCCGCAGGATCGCAGGCCAGTCTGTCTGCAGGATCTCGATCTTCTTATCAAAGAGCCTGCCCCAGCCAAGGTCCGGATCCGTAAGTACAGAGATATCGTCATCGAGCTTTCCGTACAGCCCGTCACGGTTCCAGCTGCCTAGCTGTATGGCGTTCACCCAGCAGTATAAGCCCTTGGAATGGATATAGGAGATCGCCTCATCGCTGTACAGCTCATCCGTCTCCTTGCGGGCGATCAACTCACAGCCCACGGTATTGATTTCCGGCCGTGCGAGGATCGCGTCCACATCCTCCAGACTGTAGCAGATGGGCATGAACATGTACTTGACCGGGTGCTCCTCCAGCGCCTTCAGTGCGTTTTCCACCGGCACGCCGTGGAATTCGCCTTTTACCGGCGCCTTCAGGACCGTCTGGCGGAGAGAGCTTTTATGCCTGTCCATCTCCGAGAGCACCTGCGGGAAGATATCCCAGCAGCGGTCGATATTGAGGAGAACGCCCTCCGGCAGCCATTCCAGTATATCGGAAAAGGTGTCGATGGGCTTTGGGCTGCGCTTCCCCGTGGTGTTGATGGGATGGTTTTCCAGTATCTCCGCAGAGGACATCTTCTTGATGCTCTTGTCCACTCCAAGAAGATAGGGCTCATATCCATCGTGAAAGGAGAACAGGACACCGTCCGTGGATGAGTTCACATCGCACTCCACCATATCTGCGCCCATTTTCAGGGCGCAGATATAGGAAGCTATGGTGTTTTGAATGATATTGCCTCCCCAGCTGCCGCGGTGCACCGCGATCAGGTGCCCTTTCCGCTCGATCCGGCTGTTCAGGAGGGAATTGATGTCTTCAAACTGCTTCTGTCCGTATGTCATATGCGATCCTACTTCGTTTTGCTCGTCGTATTGTCCCTGCTGCCGCGGCCGTAGACCAGGTACAGGACCACCGCGGAGATGATCATCATCAGTACCGCGTATACGAACGTCATGGCCATGCCGTTGGGGTTGCCCATGTCGTCGGTCAGACTCTTGATGGTCACGCCCAGCGTCGGGTTGAGCGGATGGTAGAGGAAAGCGGACATATCATAGTCCGTTAGGAGTCCGTTGAAGTTCAGCGCAGCGATAGCCATGACCGTGGGCAGTATGACCGGGAATATCACGCGCCGGAAGGTGGTGAATTCACCCGCGCCCAGGTTATGCGCGGCATCCTCCAGGGCGTTGTCCAGCGAGAAGAAGGCCGCCTTGGTCATGCGCATCGTAAACGGCATCTTGATGATCACATAGCCTATCAGGAGTATCGTCAGCGTACCGGTGAGCACCTGGCCGAACATGTAGAAGCGAGGCACGTTGAAGGCCAGTATCAGGCTCAGGGCGATGAGCGTGGTAGGCAGAAGCCAGGGGATCATCAGGCCGTATTCCAGTATGTTGCCGGTAAGGCTGCGGCGGTTCTTCTGGATGTAGCGGCAGGCCACCACGATCATGAGGCCGACGATGACAGCCGCCAGCGCCGAGTAGACGATGGATACCACGAACGGCTTGTAGTTGGTCACCTTTTCCAGGAGCGCCCTGTAATTCTCAAGCGAAAGCGCGTCGAAGGAAAGGGTACGCGTCGCGATATGCATGCTGTCCGTAAAGGAGAACAGGATGATCAGCACGACCGGCACCAGGTAGATCACGAACAGCACATACGCGTAGATATGCACCAGCACGTTCACCACCGGGTTGTTGATCTTCTGCTTCACGATCTTCGTCTTCACCTTGGAGACGGACATATAGTGGCCGCGCTTTTCGATCTGCGTCATGACGGCGAGAAGGATCATCGTCGCGATGCCGAGCACCAGCGAAAGGATGGCGGCCAGGTCCTTGGAGTTCTGGGTCTCCGCGAAGGCCTTGATCATGGGGTTGATGGTCTGGAAGCCCGTCCCGCCCACGAGCAGCGGCGCCGACATGGCGGAAAGGCCCGTGATGAAGGTAAGTATCGTAACGGCGAACAGGCTGGGCAGCAGAACCGGCAGTACCACGCGGAACAGGATGGTGGATTGCTTCGCGCCCATGTTGCGCGCCGCCTCGACCGTCTGGAAATCTACGGAGCGCATTGCGTTCCGGAGGAAGATCATATGGTTGGAGGTACAGGAGAAGGTCATCACGAAGAGGACGGCCCAATAGCCCTCGAACCACTTGATGTTCATATCCGGGAAGATCTGGCGGAGCGCCTGCGTCAGCATACCGCTGGAACCGTAAATGAACTTATAGCCGGATACCAGCGTGACGCCGCCGTAGATCAGCGTGGTCAGGTAACCGAGGCGCAGTATATTCGCGCCTTTGATATCGAAATACTCCGTAATGAGCACCAGAGAGATGCCCACAAGGCCCACCGTGACCGAAAGCGTCGGTCCCAGGATAAAGGAGTTCCCCAGCGCCTTCATGGCCCGCTTGGATTTGAGCAGCTTCTGGAACGGCTCCAGGGAGAAATGGCCGTCCGACATGAGGACCGTCTTCAGGAGGTTCCCGAATGGCATTATGATCCATGCCAGAAGCACCCACATAAAGACGACCAGCATGATGACGTTGGGCAGCGTGAGCCTGCGCAGGCGCTGTTTGATGGTTGACGACTGTGCCATACGCTCCCCCTCCTCAGTACATCATGAGATCATCCGGGTCGATCGCCACGGTGACTTCGTCACCCGTGTGCAGAAGCTGGAAGCCGTCGTTCTTGTCGATACACTTGATGGCCTGTCCCTGCATATCCAGCATGTACTTGACGTACAGGCCGAAATACTCGCGCCCGGTTACTTTTGCCTTGAAGGAGGCGGAACCTTCCCTGCCGGGAGCGTTCACGCGGATGCGCTCCAACCGGACATACGTGGATTTCTTCGGATCCAGGGCGCGGCCCGTCTGGCCGGCGATGGCGGCGACCGTCTTCTCCGAAAGCTTGTTGATATCGCCGATGAAATTGCATACAAATTCCGTCCTGGACTGGCTGTAGATCTCGTTAGGCGTACCAATCTGCTCGATAAAGCCCTTGTTGAACACGGCAATGCAGTCCGAAAGCGTGAGCGCCTCCTCCTGGTCGTGCGTCACGTAGACGGTAGTGATGCCGAACCTCGCCTGCATCTCCTTGAGCTCCTCGCGAAGCTGCACGCGCAGCTTCGCGTCCAGGTTGGAAAGCGGCTCATCCAGGCAGATGATCTCCGGATTTGTGACCAGCGCACGGGCGATGGCGACGCGCTGCTGCTGGCCGCCGGAAAGCTCCGCGACCTTGCGGGAGAGCTGCTGCTCGGTAAGATCCACCTTGGCGGCCATTTCCTTCACGCGCTTCGCGATATCGGTCTTGTTCACCTTCTGCACCTTCAGGCCGAAGGCGATGTTCTCGAACACGCTCATGGTCGGGAACAGCGCGTAGTTCTGGAACACCATGCCGATGTTGCGCTTCTCGACCGGTACATGGGTGATATCCTTGTCCTTCACGCGGACGGTGCCCTTCGTGGGCTCAATAAAACCGGTGATGGTGCGCAGCGTGGTAGTCTTTCCGCAGCCGGAAGGCCCCAGGAAGGTATAGAACTCTCCTTCCTTCACATGGATATTGATGTCCTTGAGCGCGGTGAAATCCCCGAAACGCACCTCGATGTCATTCAGATATATCATTTGGGTATCCTCCCTCCGGCACCTTCCGAAAAAGGGCAAGGTTTCCCTTGCCCTTCCGTAGTGCCGTTATTCAGGTATCGGCGGTATTACTGCATGTAGTACAGGGTGATGTGCTCGCACCAGGCATCGATGTTGGCGGCGACCAGAGCCCAGTCGATGTTCTGCGCCGGAATGGAGCAGAGCTCTACCTGCCTGGGATCGGCCTTCTCGGCAGCCTTGGTATTGGCGGGCATGGTTCCGAAGGTCTCGCACCACTCACCCTGGATCTCGGGAGAGCCGAACCACTCGATAAAGTTCTTGATCTCGGCCATCTTGGCATCGTCCTGCTTCTTGTTCACGATGCCGATGCCTTCCACAGCGTAGGGTATGCCGCACTCGGGAACGGCGACGCCGGTAGCGGTGCCGTATGTTCCGTCATACTGCAGCACGCCGGAAGACCACATCTGGCCCATAATGACCGGGGAATCCGGGTTGACGATCTGCGCGTAGAGGTTCACGCCGTCCTCGACGGGCGTGCCGTGGGCGAAGAACGCCTCGATCGCGGCCCAGCCTTCATCGGAAACGCCCAGCTCGCCTTCCGGATCCGCATAGCGGCTCAGGATGCCGGCCAGTACGTTGCGGGTAGTGCCGCCCGTCAGCTTGATCTGGGATTCGTATTTGCCCCAGAATTCTTCCTTCTCCCAGAGATCCGGCCAATCCTTCGGCGCTGCTTCCGGATCGATCTGGTTGGTATCGTAAGCCAGCAGGATCGCCTGGATGACGATGGCATAGTAGTAGCCATTCGGGTCGTTCAGGCCGGGATCCACATCCGCAGTCCAGGAAGGCGCGTCGTAGGCGACGAGAACATCATGGGCGATGAGATCGTTCCAGATGATGGCGTTCAGGCCGAATACCACATCCGCGATGGGGTTGGCGGCTTCGTTCTTCAGGCGGTCCTGTACGCCGTTGGCGCCGGTCTCCATGATGGCCAGCTTATAGCCGTCCTTCGCGGCGCGCTCCTCCAGCCACTCCTTGCGGCCGTCGGAACCGGAGTTCGTATAAACGGTCAGCTCAATGCCCGTTCCCTTGCACTCGACGCCGACGGGCTCACCTTCGGCAAAAGCGCTGCATACCGCAAGCGACATGCACAGCACGAGAACCAATGCGAGTACCTTTTTCATGAAAATTCCTCCTTCTCGGGGCTTTTGTCCCGTACCTTAAAATGATACCACAAATTGTTAACTTCTGTCTACAGCTATTTTACAGCACATACACCGAGGATTGTCTGAAACAGCGAAAAAAACGTCTGGGACTGCCTACTTACGGTAAAGAGCGGATCAACGGTCCCCGAGGTTCCCGCGGCAGCGGACCAGCGTATCCTCGCGGTGACGCCTGCGAAGGTGCGCCATTGCGTCCAATACCGTTTTCCAGGCGATATCCGGCCGTCCGCAGCGATAATCATTGGATTCACCGGCCCGGAACCCCCATGTCCAGATGCTCCTCGCGCCCGCCTCGTAGATGGCATCCGCAGCCAGGAACATCTCCTCTTCACGTCCGGCGGGGATATTGAAAGCCTGCAGCCAGACGTTATGTGCCTTTCCATAACGGCTGCACAGCTCCAGATTATGACGCGTGGCCTCGTAGACGAAACGGTATACATCTTCTCCCGAAATACCGTGCCCGGTCCAGTACGGATCCGTACCCACGTTGTCGAGGGCAGGGTGTCCCGCAATACTGTCCACATCCACGCCGAAGGAATCCCCGAGCATGACGCATACGGTGTTCACCATCCCCTTCTCCTTGGCATAGCTTGCGGCACCGGAAAAATAGCCGAGAACCGTATCCCTTCGGAACGCCTCCACCTCCGGCGTCAGTTCATCCGGCATGGCATGGCCGAACCGTTCCGCAAAGAGCTTTCGGCAGCGCGGACAGGCACAGGTCCACTGACGGTAAACGCCGTTGACCTTATCCCTTGCAGTCAGACAGGGTTCATCCCAGAATATCTTTCGCCCGCCGCAATCGTACACCATATCGATCCATTCTTTGGTAAATGCCAGGAATTCAGGGCTGTTCAGACACACCATCTTCCGCCATGGTTCACCTGTATTGTAGATCTGACGGGCATCCGGCTGGTAGCTGAGAAAATGGGAGGAATCCCCCGGCGAACCTGCGAGCCCCCAGTTATCCACCCATACCTCGAGGCCCTGTTCCTGTGTCAGGGCAATGATATCAGCCATTACCGAACGGTGACGCTCCATATCGTTGTGGGTAAACATATGAAGTACGCTGTCAAAGCCTTCCTCCACAAGGGCAAGCATGTCGTCCCGCACATGCCTCACGATGCGATTGGAATGATAAGCCACGCCAAGCTGCAGCCTTTCCATAGATATCCTCCTTTCACTCTTGGGATCGCTCCCGAGAGCAGATCCTTACCTCATTTTATCACTCGTGTCTGGTAAAAACACCGGTTTAAACTGTCGTCTTGCGATGTTCCGAAAGAAAAAGCCCGGACCGCAGCCCGGGCTTTCGTGATCTGATCTAATTCTTTTTCAGGTACGCGCTGTACATATAGCCAACCTGGCTCTTATACTGTACCTTCCACCATTTGGCGTTGGATGTGCTCAGTATCGTGACAACGCTGCCCTTCGCAAGGCAGTTCAGCGGCTTCGTGTTCTTCGATGCGCCCTGCCTCAGGTATACGCCGGCACCGGTGACCACAGCAGTCTTCTTGGAGGTGCTGGAAGGCTTTGAGGAAGAGGAAGAAGGAGACGTAGTCGTCACATATTTGCTCGCCACAAAGCCCTGAGTCCCATCCGGCGCTTCGATCAGCGTGTAGGCGCCGTTGGTGCCAAGCTTGTTCACCTTGGTGCCGTTGGGGATAGTCGAGATGGCAGGAGTCTTAGCATCCGCGCCGGCCTTCATGGCGGCGCTGCCGCCTTTCGTTCTGATATAGGCGGTCCACTTGCCGGTATAATTCGTGCCGTCGGCATATATGGTGCCGATGCCGGAAATATAAAGGTTCTTCACATAGCCTTTCTTTCCGTTGGGCAGTTCTATCTTGGAGAACACGTCTCCCTTTTCCAGCACAGTGCAGCTCTGGCCGTCCTTCAGCCATGTAACCGTTGTGTAGTTGTTGGTCTTGCTGCTGCGCAGCTTGATGGAGCCCTTCGCATAGGCAAGCTTGATGGATTCCGCGGAAGCTGCGGAAAAGGCGCCCAGTACGAGGACGATGAGCAGGAGGATCGATACGAGCCTCTTTTTCATGGAAATGCATCTCCTTTGATCACTTTTTTCTGTACCCTATATTATATACCGTTTCCGGGCAAAAAAGGTTCCCTGAAATGATTTTTTCAGAAAAATTTTTTTCAAAGCGCCGCATCGCGCCTGCCGCCTGCGGGATCTTTATTCTTTTATCTGGCTGTTCACTAGCGCGATCTCCTGCAGGGCTTCCATGCGGCTGTCCAGTTCCGCACCGATCTCCGCGCAAAGCAGAAGCTCCCGCTCGATAGCTTCAGGATCTGCAATATCCTTCTTATAGCGTATCTTGTGCTCAAGGCTTGCCCACCAATCCATGGATATGGTGCGCAGCTGTATCTCCGCCTTTACGTTTTTTACCGTATCAGACAAGGCCACAGGCGTCTCCACGATCAGGTGAAGGCTGCGGTAGCCGTTTTCCTTCGGCTCCCGGATATAATCCTTTCTTTCGAGGAGCTTCATATCCTCTCCTGCGAGAAGACCTTCCTCCAGCGCCCGGATATCGCCCGCATAGGAGCATACCACGCGTATTCCCGCAGCGTCCCTGATGTGTTCCCATATGTTTTCAAGAGAGAGCGGCATCCCCTTGCGCCGCAGCTTCGCCATGATGCTGTCAGCCGTTTTGAGCCTGCTGCGTATGCTTTCGACCGGCCTTCTGTCAAGGCGTTCTGCAAGAGAGATATCCAGATCTCTGATCCTTGTCTCCAGCTGCATGAGAGCACAGGCATAGTAGCTCATCATACCGTAATACTGCTTCTCATGCTCTGTGATAAAGGCGCGCATCTCTTCATCCTGCGTTTCCGTAAGCGGCCTGGTATCCTGTGCCGCGTTCATATCACGATCCACTTCTGTCAGGTCTCCCTCCCTGCGGCTGTAATCGTCTGCTTTTATTATACATGATATCGCACCATCTTAAAACCGTTATGAACACATTGTGGCGGCGGAAAGACATTCCATCCTCTCTTTCTGTCCCCGGGGTTGACTCACCTTCATTCTTTCGCCTATAATCTTCATAAAGTATGGACAAACGGAGGAAAAACAATAATGAAAACGCTTTTCCTTGACTGCGGAATGGGTGCTGCCGGCGATATGCTGACGGCCGCCCTTCTGGAACTCATGCCCGACCAGGCTGATTTTCTTCAAAAACTCAATTCTCTTGGCATACCGGGCGTGGAATTCAAAAGTGAACCCTCTGTCAAATGCGGTATCACAGGCACACATATGCATGTGACGTTTGAAGGCGCCGAAGAAGATGAAGGGATGTTCTCTCCCGATCATGAGCACGAATACCACGACCATGAACGCGAACATCATCACGAGCACGACCATGGTCATGAACATGACCATGAGCATGAACATGACCATGAGCATGAGCATACGCACGACCATGAACACGAGCACGGCCATGAGCACAGCCATCATCACTCAAGTCTCAGTGATATCCGGGCTATCGTTTCACGGCTTGATATCCCCCTTTCCGTAAAGGAGGATGTGCTGGCGGTATACGGGCTTATCGCGGAAGCGGAAGGCCATGTGCACGGCATGCCGGTAGAACAGATCCATTTCCACGAAGTAGGCACGATGGACGCTATTGCGGATGTTACCGCCGTGTGCTTGCTCTTTGACGCGCTTTCTCCAGACAGGATCATCGCCTCGCCGGTCCATGTGGGCAGCGGAAAAGTACGCTGTGCCCATGGGATACTGCCTGTTCCCGCACCGGCGACAGCCTATATCCTGCGAGATGTCCCGATCTACGGAGGAAAGATCCAGGGAGAGCTCTGCACTCCCACGGGCGCCGCGCTCCTCAAGCATTTCGTGCGGGAATTCGGTGATATGCCGGTCATGCGGGTAAAAAGCATAGGATACGGTATGGGCAAAAAAGATTTCCCTGCCGCCAACTGTGTGCGTGCCATACTCGGTGAAACGGAAGGTGCCCGGGATACCGTTTTCAAGCTGGAATGCAATATCGACGATATGACCGCGGAAATGGCCGGCTATGCCATGGAAAGGCTCTTCTCCGCCGGCGCACTGGAGGTCTATACAACCCCTGCCGGAATGAAAAAATCGCGCCCCGGCATCGTGATCAATGTGCTCTGCCGCGAGGACAACAGAGAAAAACTCGTTCGTGAATTGTTCCGCCACACGACGACCATCGGCATCCGCCAGACGGTCTGCGACAGATATCTGCTGGACCGCCATATCGAGACCGTACATACAAAGAGGGGCGACATCCGTAAAAAAGTCGTTTCCGGCTATGGCGTGAAGCGTGAAAAATATGAATACGACGACCTGAAGAAGCTGGCAGACGAAAGCGGTCTGGGACTCGGGGAGCTGCTGGCGGAGCTGAGTCTGAGATAAAGGGAGACGCTGTATGGATAACAGACAGACACTGTATGATATGGCTATGGATTCCGGCTGCACCGCTGCCGGTTGGGTCGGGAAAGAAGCCCTTATCTGCAGACAGGAGGTACGCGATATCTGCGCCGGGAACGGCTGCGGGAAATACGGAACGACCTGGTCATGTCCTCCCGGCCTCGGAACACTGGAGGAATGCAGGGCAAAGCTCATGCTTTATGACAATTTCCTCCTCTTTTCCCGGAAATCCGACCTGGAGGACTCCTTCGACTACGAGGGCATGATGGAAGGACACCGGGCCTTCGCCGAAACAGCGGAGCGTTTCCACGAAAAGCTGCGAAAGACCGGCCTGGACTTCTGCCTGCTCTCCAATGAGGGCTGCACGCGCTGCAAAAAATGCACCTATCCGGATGCACCGTGCCGTTTTCCGGAAGACCAGCACGGTTCCCTGGAGGGTTACGGGCTGATCGTGGCGGATCTTGCCGCCGCTGCCGGTATGAAATATATCAACGGAAAGGATACCGTTACCTTTTTCGGCATGCTGATGTATAATGAATAGACATTCCGTATGCATCGGAAACAAATATGTGATGCAAGTGAAGAACAAAGGAGAATGAACATGGACAAGCAGAAGAGATCCCTGTTCCAGGCACTGAACCGGCTGAAGATATTCCGTTCCCTGAATGAGAAGGAATTCGCTTGGGTGCTGTACGATGTGGGCAATTCCGCCTTTACGATGCTGGCCTGCGCGCTGATCCCGATCTGGTTCAAGAGCCTTGCGATCGGAACCGCCCCCGGGCAGATCTCATCGGACAACGCGACCGCCTATTATTCCCTTGCCATATCCATCGTCACGATCGTCGTGGCGCTGCTGGGCCCGATCATCGG
>DBXA01000105.1:12631-26031 GCA_002309235.1 Christensenella sp. UBA1224
CTGGGCGTTGCGGGCTGCGTGCTCAACGGCTTTGCCGCCGGCTGGGTATTCTTCATCGTGCTGTTCATACTCACCAAGATCTTTTACAGCATCTCCCTCATCTACTACGATTCCATGCTGCATGATATCACAACGGAAGACAGGATGGACGTGGTCTCCTCCTTCGGCTTTGCCTGGGGCTATGCCGGCAGCTGCATACCCTTCCTGCTGGCGCTCATCGCCTATGTGCTGGGGCCGGATATGGCGGGCGTCATATCCAACCGGCTCTCCATGATCATAGGTTTTGTCGTGACAGCCGTCTGGTGGCTGATCGTAACACTGCCGCTGCTGAAGAACTATAAACAATCCTACTATGTGGAAAGGCAACCGCATGCCATCCGCAGTGCCTTTGCCAGCATATTTGCGACACTCAAAAAGATCGCCCTGAAGGACAAGAAGGTGTTCTTCTTCCTGCTGGCCTTCTTCATGTACATTGACGGCGTCGGCACCATCATCGACAACTGCATCAATATCGGCACAGACCTGAACCTTTCCACCGTAGGCCAGGTCATTACGCTGCTGGCTACGCAGGTGGTGGCCTGCATAGGCTCCCTGGTGTTTGCCAGGCTTTCCAAAAAGCACAGTACCGTGAACCTGATACTCGCGTGCATCGTGGGCTATTTCGCCGTATGCCTGTACGCCCTGACGCTCAAGAGCCTTGTGGGCTTTGCGATATTGGCTTTCGGCGTCGGCTGCTTCCAGGGCTCCATACAGTCCCTTTCCCGTTCCTATTTCAGCAAGATCATACCGCCGGAAAATTCCGGCGAATACTTCGGCCTGTATGATATCTTCGCCAAAGGCGCGTCCTTCCTGGGCAGCGCCGTCATCGCGTGGGTAAAGCTCGCCGGCGGCACGATCAACGTGGCCGTAGCCGCTCTGGCGGTCTTCTTCATGGCAGGCTTCATACTGCTGAAGATCGCGGACAGTAAGCCGCTCAGCCGGTAACACCGGATGATCATATCCCGTTATAATACCAACCGACAAAAAGGAGGAAGACCAATGGATTTCTACAAGTGCAAAAAGTGCGGCAACATGGTCGCATACCTCAAAAAGGATGTCTGCAACGTACGCTGCTGCGGCGAGGAGATGGAAGTGCTGGTTCCCAACACATTTGATGCGGCAGGTGAAAAGCATGTTCCGGTGATCACCTGCGAAGGAAACCTTGTAAAGGTTGCTGTCGGCAGCGTGGAGCATCCGATGCTCGAAGCGCATTACATCGAATGGATCGCCCTGGAGACCGAAAAGGGCATGCAGCGCAAGCGCCTTGCCCCAGGCGACAAGCCCTGCGCTTCGTTCGCCCTTACCGAGGACGATAAACCCGTCGCCGCGTACGCCTACTGCAACCTGCACAGCCTGTGGAAAGCGGAGATCTGACAGGTTCACACAAAACAGACCGGCAGAACGAAGCTGCCGGCCTGTTTTTTTGTGGTATTAATATAACTGTATCTCAAAGATCGCAGGATGTGTTCATGCGAGATCAGACGTCCTGCGGTTCAAAATGCTGCTCATTCGGATCAATATCCTCCAACAGGTTGATACGTGCACCCTTTGGCTTTGGCACCCTGTGCTGATATTTCAGCAGCGGGTCGTCCGTTTCCTCCATCCATTCGCGCAGCATCCTGCTGAGTCTTTGGTTGACCTCACTGTACTTCGTGTCTCCCGCAAGGTTGATCCTCTCCACAGGATCGAGCAGCAGATCGTACAGTTCCACTTTCGGAACGACCGTATCGAGGTACCCGTTTTCCACAAGTACGGATTTCGGCGCCGAAGCGTCGATATTGGCGGGCACCACCCTGTTGTGCCAGTCAAAATGCACGATCATTTTATACCTGTCCGTGCGCACCATGCGCTTGGGTTCGTATGCCGCATGGTAGGTCACCTCGCTGAACACAGCCTCCCGGACAGGCGTATCATCCCGGATGACGGGCAGAAGGGAAACGCCCTGCAGCCACTCCGGTTTCTCTACCCCAAGGATATCGCAGATCGTCGGATAGACATCCACCTGAGAAACGATACTGCCGCGCACCTTTCCCGCCCCGGGGTTGCCCGGATACCGCATCATCAGGGCGACGCCTGTCCCGGTATCATAGAGGCTGCACTTCATATGCGGCATCGCGATCCCATGATCCGTGGTAAAGAGTACAAGCGTATCCTCTGATCGCCCGCTTTCCCTGAGCGCCGCAAGCACCCTGCCGACGCATTCATCCACGATCTTCATGGACGACATGAACGCGGCCATATCTTCTCTGTTTGCGGGCGTATCCGCGAGCGGCCAGGCAGGCAGGATATAATCCGGATCAATGGAAGGATCCACCGGCGGATACGGCCTGTGAGTATTGAACATACCAAACGATACAAAGAAAGGCTTTTCATGCTTTTCTCGAAGAAATCGACAGACTGCTGAAGCGTTTTCTTTATCCGTATCAGTCCTCGTTTTACCTTTCATCGCAGCATTACTGTATACACCATATCCCAGGCTCCCCGCGTCCGCCGCCTCATGCTGGACACCGAACAATCTCGTCTCGTACCCCTGGCTTTTCAGGTAAAACGACAGGTGGTGGCGCGGCTCCGACATAGAAAACCCCCTGTGCGCAAGCCCCAGCATGCCGGACGTATGCGCGCTTGTCCCCGTGAGCATCGCGGTCCTGCTGGGCGAACAGGTCGGCGCGCAGCAAAACGCGTTCCGGAACAGCACCGATTCCCTTGCGAGCTCCATGATATTGGGCGACGGGACCGGATACCCGTACGGCTGCATATACCTCCCAGAGTCATGTGTATGGATATATAACAGATTCATCATTGCTTCCTCCTTTCATCTCCATAAAACACATAAAGTTTATTATACATTGTTTCATCAACAGATTAACCAGATTCACTGCTCTCACATTCCATTTTATATTTACCTGGCGTAATCCCCTCATACTTTTTAAAAACCCTGATCAGTGTCGCCTCACTGTTAAAACCGGTCGCTGCAGCCAGTTCCTTTATTCGTACATCCGGGTTTTCAGTGATAATCTGCCTTGCTATGCTGATCCTATATCTATTAAGGTATTCCAGCGGCCCAATACCGGTTTGCTGTTTAAAAATCCTGGAAATATAAGCCGGATTCAGCCTCAACTGTAGCGACATTTCTGTTACGCCAAATCCTGCATTGCTGTATGAGTCCTCTATCATTTTGATGCACGCTTCCACATTTATATCCGTATCCCCTGCTGATTCAGCATCCTGTATATCCTTTGGTAAAAGTGGAACTGTCATTTCCAACTGATGCTGAGCTTCAGAAAAATAACTATGGAATAACGTTGGTTCCGGAATACCTTTCACAATAGAATAGGGAATACTATAACCAGTCAATGAGTTCAGTGTCGTCATAATATCAGTCAATTTTTTTTCTTTGTTGACCGTATTATTGGTATTCAGAACATAAATAAGCATTCCATTCGTTTCTAAGATGTACATACCTGCATCTTTTTCAGCAACTGGTTCAATCAAACTAGATATGCTCTGCATCAATTTTATTTTATCTGCTTCTTCATTGTCGATATCTGACATGATATCAAGATCAATCGTCAAAAAGACTATCCCGTCCAAAGGAAAATCAATACCGTACAATCTACAGCCTTGCCGGATCGTATTTTGATTCGTGATATTACCAAGCAGCAGCTTTTCAAGGTACATAGCCCTTAATGCGTCTGCATTGTTATCCATAGCCTGTCGCAGATTCTGAATCTGGTTTTCATATTTCAAAACTGTCTTCTCTATGTTTTCGTACTCATCCGTTCCTCTGTCAATAACATGCAAATCCAGCATCTCAGATATCTTCTTTACAGGTGAATAGTTCCGAGCTGTCATCAAAACAGCGAGCACAACCGTCAGTACGATGCTCATCATAAGGCAGAGTACCGGAAAAGGCGAAGACGCGTTTTGAATAGCAGGATCATCCTTAGCTGCCAAATAAAGGCATTCATATCGTTTCGCGTTAGACCCGCTGCTGAACACCCGATAATCACTGCCTCCGACTTTTTCACCTAAACCGGGCCCGATTAATTTAATGTCAGATGATGAAAGAAGTCTTACTCCATCTGCTGTGATGATAATTTCATCATCATCATCAACCATTCTTAATCGCAGCTGCCCGCAAAGGCTATCCACATCTATTTCAAAAGCCAATGCGACAAGATATTTCCCGTCATTTGATTTGTACAGATTTTGGACGACATATACTCTTCCATCATCAGCAGTAGTTACCTGCATATTATGTGCAGCCGAGCGGAACATATCCATGTAATCATTATACTGGGAAATCCCGGAAATGCGACAGTACAACTCGGTATTTACGGCACCGATGTTTGAAAGGAACAGATTGTATTGTTCAAGATACAATACTGCATTCCTGATATCTTTGTTATTCGTAACCGTAGATAATAATGTCTCGTAAATTTTAACTTCGTTCCAGTACCTTCTGGTTTTTGTCATGCTGTACTCACGGATTCTGCTGTTTGTCGCCAAACTGTTGAACTGACCGCATATTGTATCCATTATATGTAAAAAAACATCATTAACAGAAGAAGCTGCCGTATAATAGAGTTTATTTACATAGTCATTTCTATATGACAAAAGCATCATGCTCACTATAACAGAAAGCACAAGCGGTATGATAACCGTAAGGATAGATGACGATAAGAGTTTTCGGTAAGTTTTACTGTTGTATCTGCTTTTTCGATGTAGATCAGACATTCACAGCCTCCCACACCAGATATGATACCCTTTTTTAGCCTGATAGACAGACCATTGACAACTTCTCCGATACTATCAGAAACGCACATTGGGGAGAGCTTGCGCTCTCCCCTTGTCTTTCATCAGGTTGTTAACTGTTCCAACGGTCATAAGCCGCCTGATAAATAGCTATGTATTCATCCAGGTTCATGCTCTTCAATGTTTGGACATACTGATCCCATTCAGAAAACTCACGTTCCCCGGTGATAAATTTGACAGAATTCTCTTTGATATAAGAGAGAATATCAGTCTCATATCTGCTCAGGTCAACAGCTTCATCTTCTGTATAAGATAGTTTTGTGATCGCTTCATATGGTACCAGTTTACCTGTCGCTCTAATCGTTTCCACATCCGCTTTTGTCTCCGGCAATTGTGCTGCACTCTGATCGACTCTGTCAGATATGTTCTGCGGTACGTTTCCACCGCCCATAATCCCGTATTTTCCGACAGCCTGATCCTGAGTCAACCCATTCGGATCATGCTTTATGTAGTCGAACAGTTTATAACTGCCATCCACATCAATATAGTAGCTCTCGCCCTCTATCCCCATTCGGATAGTTACTGTGCCGTGCTCGCTATAGAAATAATCAAGGTACCGCATTGTCGCTTCCGGATACCGGTTAGCAGATGTGATCGCAGCCGTACCGACAGTCTGCACATTTCCGGAGACATTTACCCAGTAGTTATCTCCGTTAGATCCCGCTAAAACAGGAGGCTGTGCAAAATCAGCACGAGTTGCACCAATCCACTGCGTATTATTTCCATAAGACACGAAACCTACTTGGTTCAAAGCACATTTCGCTGAAACAGTCTGATAATTTTGCGCAAAACTGTCTTTATCGATGAGGTTTTCACTCCAAAGGATATTAAAATATATCAAGAGTTCTTTATATTTGTCCTGAATCGCTATCAGTCTGACTTTGTCATCATCATCAATATCAAAGAATCCATTTATAATTCCATGATTTCCACCAAATCCGAAAGAGCCATAAAAATTTATAAACAGATCGTATGAATTACTGAGCGCACTCCCGGCATAACCTATTTCATCAGCCTCTCCATTCTGATTTGGGTCGCCTGTCACAAATGCAGCAAGTACATCATGGAATTCTTCCAGATTCGTCGGCATTTCCAAGCCCAGCGCATCCAGCCATACAGTATTGATAAAATAATTATTTATCAGGTTGCCGTCTGTTGTATTTATCTGCGGTAAAGCGTAGATATGCCCGTCAGGCATGGTGATACACTTTGCGATGCCAGCATTGTTTGCCATCATCTCAGAAAAATAAGGCGCGTAATCAAACAGTGCATCAAGTGCAACCAGCTGGCCGTTACTGGCATATATAACCTGGTCTGTAGCACTCAGTCTCGCACGCATAAACAAGTCCGGAAGATCATTCGAAGCAAGAAGGAGATTTCGTTTTTCCACAAAGTTACCGTCCGGTACTTCCTCCCAGTCAATATGAACATTGGTCAGTTCTTCGAAATGTACGATTGCGGGCTGGTTATTCCAACCGGCCGTGTTATTATGTTTCGATACCATACCTGTCAGGTTAATCTTTTCATCAACGACAGGAAGATCTGTCTTTGAGACCGTCAGTGCAAATGCTACCGGCATTGATAACGCAACCGCAAGCAGCAAAGCAATGAAAACTACAAATAACCGTTTCATAGTAATACCTCCCATTTTCTATTTATCTGATCTCCATACGGAGAACAAACCGTGATCATCCTTTGATCGCACCTATCATAACACCCTTAACGAAAAACCGCTGCAGGAATGGATACAGGATCAGCATCGGAACGCTCGAAACAATGATGACCCCATATTTAATGCTCTCTTTGACAAGTACCCTGTTCATGTCCACTTCTAACGTTTCGACCACATTGTCCGCAGTATCGATAACCAGTATTTCGCGGAGATACAATTGCAGCGGATATCGGCTCCTGTCCCTCAGATAGATAAGTCCCGTAAAATAATTGTTCCAGAAGCCCACTGCGTAAAACAACGTAAGAACTGCCAGGATAGGAGCGCTCAGCGGTAATACTACAGTAAAGAAAACCTTTATATCGTTCGCTCCATCAACGTCTGATGCTTCGTAGATTTCCTCAACGATAGTGCTTTGCAAAAAAGTCCTTGCGACAATAACGTTATATACCGACAAGCTTCCGACCAGTATCATGACCCACAGATTATTGTACAAACCTGCACCTTTTACAATAAGATAAGTCGGGATCAATCCCCCTCCAAAGAACATCGTAAAAGCAAATAGACCCATAATAATATTTCTTCCATATAATTTTTTCCTTGAAAGAGGATATGCGGCGGACAACGTCAGAATTATTGACACAAATGTTCCGAGTATCGTATAGACAATCGTATTCCGATACCCGACGAATACTTCCCCATCCATAAAGATTCGCCGGTATGCCTCTATGTTGAAATTTACAGGCCATATCCACACACGTCCAGCAAAAACTTCCACCGGCCCTGAAAAAGAAGCAACCAATACAAACCAGAGCGGGTATAATATCACGACAATAAAAATACAAGTCATGACAGCAATGACTACAGAAAAGATATTGTCTTCCCTGCTTTGGCGCATTTTCATCAAAGCCTCTCCTTCCACCTAGAATAATATCAAAACAGACTTGTTTCTCCCAGTTTTTTCGCTATTGAGTTAACAATCACGAGGAGGATCACATTGATCACATTATTGAACAATCCTATCGCAGTTGAAAAGCCATAATCAGCTTTTATCAGTCCTGATTCATATACAAACGTCGCTATGACCTGAGAAGTCTCTATATTCATATCATTCTGCATCAGGTATACTTTTTCAAATCCCAGATTCATCACATGCCCGACATTCATGATAAACAGTATTACCGCTGTAGACCTGATACCCGGTAAGTTGATGTGCCATATCCTTTGAAGGCGGCTGGCGCCATCAATCTGGGCTGCTTCATGCAATTGCGGATCAATGCTCGTCAGAGCAGCAATATAAATGATGGCATTCCACCCAGCATGCTGCCATATTCCACTCCAGACATACACACTGGGGAACAGTGAAGCACTTACCATAAACGGTATAGTTTGCATACCCATTTTTACTCTGAACGTATTGAGAAGACCAGTAGATTGGCTCAGAAGGAGATTCAAAATACCGACCAAAACTATGATCGATATAAAATGAGGCAAATAAGAAACTGTCTGAACTGCTTTTTTCAGCTTTTCGTTTTTTATCTCATTGAACAGAAGTGCCAGAAAAATAGGAAAAGGAAATCCGGCGATGAGATTATACAGACTTAATGAGACAGTATTCCTCAATAAGCGGCCGAAATAGTATGATTTGAACAACCTCGTAAAATTGTCAAAACCTATCCATCTGCTTCCAATAATCCCTTTGATTGGCTGGAAATACTTGAACGCAATCTGTATCCCATATAATGGAGCGTAGTTGAAGAAGAGTATATAGATAATTGAAGGCAAAAGGAATAAATACAGGTATCTGCTAGCCCAGAGATGTTTTCGCACTCTTCCAGCCTTTTTTGTAGCAATTGATCGAATCATGTCAGCGCCTCCGTTAGTATCCGACGATTCCATACCACATACAGTCACCTGACACTTTCGATTTTAATCACCTGTATAAAGCTTGTCTATTGTTGATTTTTGACAAGTAAAAAACTGTTTATTTTCTTTACATATCGTGTATTAAGTATTCTGATTCAAGCAGATAGAATTGCTTAGCCTTTTCTACATATAAACAAGAACGGGCTTCCACGCTTATCTATGGTATTATGCAAGAAAACCATCCTGCCGAAGAAAGCAAATAATGGATATGCCTGCAATCAAAAGACATATCCATCCAGTAATGCTCTGTGAAGTTGTTGGCAAAAGCAGACTGTCACAGTATCATATACCCATATCACGCCCCTTACGGCAGCCGGAATCTGTACGCCAGTGTGCCGTTCGCCGTTCCGATGATCAGCGTATCCGTATTCCACTCAATGACAGGCCTGTAGTTCACGGCGGCATTGCCTGTCTGTATCAAGGAGGCATCGATCCCGCCGACTTCCCTTATGGAAAGGTCCTCCAGCCTTACAAGGTACAGGTGCTTAACCTCGGAAGTATTCTCACCCGTCCCGGAATCCAGGGTATTTAATAATAAATACCTTCCGTCCGGCGAAAGTGCCGCGGCAAGAATGATCTGGAAAGGCACTTCCAGTCCAAAGGCGGAACCTTCCTTCAGGTCTTTGAACAGAGAATACAGTTCTTTAGCCGAATATGCTTGCAACTGGCCGTCTTCCTTGGAAACGGTCACGTACTGGCCGAGCCCGGCAAATTCCTCATCGGGCCTTACCGGCTGGAAGGCATGCCAGGAACCGTCTGAGAGCATGGTCCTTCCCAGAACGACAGCCCAGCCGGAATCTTTCGATCCGATCAGGCGGTTGCAGTTCCAGTATCTCATCGGCAGGTCAAATGAATATTCCCTGCCTGACCAGGACCCGTTTTCGCATGTGATATACGTGATCCCCGCGAAATCGATGCTGTCGCGCGTATCCCGTAGTACCGTGAACGCGCCGCTGCCCGTTTCCGACAGGTCCGGATAATAGTTCGTGTCAGAGCCCGAATAGCAGAGCTCTGTTTTATCCTCCGCTATATCGTACCGGTAGAGCGCCGTTTTGAAGGCCGCGGTATTCCCGTAAAGCATATAGTAAAAATACCTGCCATCAGCAGAAAACGCCGCGGTTGACACAGCACCCATCCCTTCGTCCCTCATCCTGTCAGCATACGTTGCCGTCAGTATCATTTCTCCGGTCGACAAGTCGATGATGACGGGATCCAGAATGAACTGCGCCTTTAAAAGCGTATATTCTATATTATATATGGCAGCATATCGTCCATCAGGAGAATACACAAGGCCTGCCTCGCCGATGAGCCTCTGGATCGGTATCGAAAACATCTTCGCGAGGTTTCCGTTCGTATCCGCCGTTCCGCGCTTTGAAGACGGGTAAAGGATCCGGTATGTACCGCCATAATAACAGATACCTGTCCTGCCCCCTACGGCAAGCAGACCGGAATTGCCCGCGGGAGATAGGGAGAGCCAAGTAAATACCGTATGGGAGAACTCGCCTGCGAGTTCACTGACGGCGTCCGCCGGTTTTTCCATGCCGACAGCCTCCCACATTTCATCGGGAAATTCAAAATCCTCCACGGAGATCTCCGGAAAACCCGTTTCGGTGAGGATCAGACCGTCACTTTCAAACGCGGTATCCAAAGCTTTCGCCATATCCCGGTATTCGTCCGCGAATGCGGCAAAACCAGCCATGGAAAGCGTAAGCACGAGCAGAAAAGCGAGTATCTTTTTCATTGCGGTAAACCTCCCAAACAAATACAGTATCCCGCGCGCATCCGTGACTCAGCGCGCACGGAGCATTCTTTCCGGAACTATTATATACCGGAATGAAACGGAAATAAACTCATCGGAAGGGAAAAAGACAGATTATCGCGGCGGGCCATGCTTCATGTGAGTGATCTTGGATCTTGTTTCGATAAAGACTGTATTTTTAGCCGATATACGCTCGCTCCGCTCATGAGCGATATGGTATAATCCTCTATAAACAAGAAGATCATTCCGCTGCCGGAGCGGACTATGCCCACCCGGAACGAGATGCCGGAAGCGCTGCTCCGACGGATCCGAAAGCAGGGCGGCAGAACCGTGACATGCGAAGCTGCGTATCTTAATGCCGCGTCCATGACCCTCCTTGTCAGGTTCAGTTTTGCGGCGGTCAAGAAGGCGAGCTGCAAAAAGCGGGGCGAAGAAACGTATTTTGGCGCGCACATCTATGCCCTGCAGCACCCGGATGAAGACGGTCAAAGCTCCGGGGTACCCGAATGTGCGCCTGACGTACTCCCATAACTCACGCACCCGCAAGTGTATATCGCTGATCGAAAAGGAGGCTTCGCCATGCCGTGGTTTGACCCGGAAGACCATTCCAGACCCGTGATAAACCCCCTGGAGCAGATCGCAGGCAAGTATCCGGGGATGCAGATGCCCGTTCTCCCCGCAAAAGCTGTCGTCTTTTGCCTGGGAAAGGGGCTGCCGGTCCTGAGGGAGCATTATCCATGTCATATCATTATGGAAAAGCTGCCCGGATTCATAACACATTCGGAAGTGCTCGGAATAGAAGACATCCCGGGTGTCTGCTTCCTGCATGGCGGCTACGCGTCCCCGCAGGCAGCCTGCACCATTGAAACGCTCCATGTGCTGGGTGTCAGGGAGGTATTCCTGGCCGGCCTGTGCGGCGGGTTCGACAGGTGTCTGTCCGTAGGAGATGTACTCCTTCCGGAAAGGATACTCTGCGAGGAAGGAACAAGCTTCCACTATATGGAGTCGCCGGGCTTCGCGGAGCCGAGGCCGCCCATCCCCTTTGATGAGATCTCCTCCTGTTTCGAAGCAAAAGGCTATCGCGTCTTCCGGAAAGCGACCGTAACGACGGACGCTGTCTACCGTCAGACATACCATAAGGAAAGCGTCTGGAGGGAAAAGGGATGCGCAGCCGTGGATATGGAAGCCTCCGCCATCGTCAACCTGTGCAGTCTCCGCGGGATGAGCAGCACCGTCGCCCTCATGGTATCCGACAGGCATCCGCTGCGCGAGGGAGATCCCGCCTGGCAGTGGGGCGGCACGGGTTTCACGGACCTCTGCACCCGGTTTATACTGGATTGTATCGCGTTCAATATCAGTCTTGCCTGATAAAACCGGGTACGGTATATGATGACAGTATACCCTGTGCCTATACCCTCTGCCCGCCAAAGGTGAATATCGAGAGCAGCGGGAATATCACCGATCCGCGGAGCGGATCACAACCCTCTCAGCAGATCAAAGCCCTTCGAAGGGAGAATGGTATACCTGTCGGGGAATACCTCTTCACAGATCCTGAGTTCCAGCTCCTGCCGGTGCCGGAAATGGTCTGTTAAGGCTTCTGCGCCCTGCACGCCGTTGACTTTCGCGTAAGGAGACGAATCAAAGAACCCGAGCATCAGCGGGAACCATATCTCATTCCCCTTGTCGTCGGATCTTTCTTTCCGGATGACATCCAGGTTCCCCTTTATATCGCTGACTTTCAGGTATACGATGCGGTAATCCCTGCCGCCGAGCGCTTTCCTGATCTCTTTGTAAAAGCCGATGATCTCATCATCCGGAGAGCACCGGAACAGGATCATATCCTCAACAATGTTCTGGAAGAGAGAGCACTCAAAGATCATATCGCCTGTATTCCATGACCGGAACCTGGAAAGTATGATCGACCGGAAATCGTCGTACGACGTCCGGCCGTTATAGATCTCGTATTGCTCCAGGTCTTTGTAAAAGGCATGGTCGTCCGTCCTGACCTTCGTATAGCATACGATCCTCTTATCCCCTTCGGTAAACGTCTCCTCTTCCATCGCCTGCTTAAGCTCAGGATACTTTGCCAGTATATCAAGATATCTTCCCTCATCCATGTAAGCGCACCAGGCAAGCTCCACCGGAGAATAATCCCCTTCCTGCACGGCTCTGTGCCCCGGATGTGCCTCGGCGAGCTTACTGACCAGTGTGCTCTTGCCGCTGCCCTGCAGGCCTTCCACAAAATAATCCATACTCCCTCCACGCATATACAGATTCCTGTAAATGATTATACATCCTGCCGGGCGGGAAATACAGCCGCATATCCGCATGTTTTTTCTTGACGCCGGCTTCCTCCCGGAATATAATGGATTCGTCAGCGCGGATGACGGATCCGAGAGAGATCCCAAGGGATGTTTTTCCCGAAAGAGGCGCCGAAGGGGCAGAAAACTCTCAGGCAAAAGGATCGGATCTTGACGCACCCTGGAAAGCAGCAATGCACCGACGAAGTAAAGCAGCCGCGGCCGCCGAATCTTTCAGGTGAACAGACAGGGCACAGACCTCACCTTCGTGTGCGGTTTTGTGCCCTGTTTTTTTCTTTCAGAAACGGAATATCCTATCATTTTGACACAGGAGGAGAAGCACATGGACGGAAAAAAGACCCCGCTGTACGATGTACACGTGGCATCCGGCGGGAAAATGGTGGAATTCGGCGGATACTGCCTGCCGGTCCAGTACGAAGCCGGCGTGATCAGCGAACACATGGCAGTCCGTACGGCCTGCGGCCTCTTCGATGTCTCTCATATGGGAGAGATCCTCGTGGAAGGAGAGGGATCGATCGACTATCTCAACAGGCTTCTGACCAATGACTATACGGTCATGCGGCCGGGCCAGGCCCGTTACAGCCCCATGTGCCGGGAAGACGGCGGAACGGTGGACGACCTGATCGTCTACAAGATGCGGGACGACAGCTACTTCGTCGTCGTAAACGCATCCAACAAGGACAAGGATTACGCCTGGATAAAGGAGCATGAATCCGGGTCTGTGCAGGTCACCGATGTTTCGGACATATATGCGCAGATCGCACTGCAGGGGCCGAAAGCGGAAGCCGTCCTCCGGCAGCTGACAGATCGTATCCCCGCAAAGTATTATACCGCCCTGTTCGACGGCACTGTCGGCGGGATCCCCTGTATA
>DBXA01000105.1:26080-26817 GCA_002309235.1 Christensenella sp. UBA1224
GACCAGGCAAAAGCCATGTGGACACTCCTGATGGACGCGGGCAAGGAATTCGGGCTCGTCCCCTGCGGCCTCGGTTCGCGCGATACCCTGCGGCTGGAGGCATCCATGCCCCTCTACGGTCATGAACTCAGCGACAGCATCACACCGCTGGAGGCAGGCCTCGCTTCCTTTGTAAAGCTCGATAAGCCGGATTTCATCGGCAGGGAAGCGCTTCTGGCCCACGCTTCGCCTGAACGGCACAGGGTCGGCCTGAAGGTCACTTCCCGGGGCATTATCCGGGAACACCAGGACATTTACGCGGATGGAAAGCCTGTCGGCATCACGACATCCGGGACCTTCTGCCCATTCCTCGCAGGCGCATTTGCCATGGCCCTGGTAAATGCCGATATACCTTCTGAAGGCGCCAGGCTCGAAGTCGACGTCCGCGGACGGAGAGTGGAAGCGGAAACCGTTCCCCTCCCCTTCTATAAGAGACCCAAGAAACCCGCATCCGCTCAGACCAAGTAACGACAAAGGACGAATAAAGGAGGATCACGTTATGACATTCCCGAAAAACCTGATGTATACCGAATCACACGAATGGGTGCTGTTTAACGATGACGGAAGCGCCTTGATAGGCATCACCGACTACGCGCAGGATCAGCTGGGGGATCTTGTCTTTGTCAATCTGCCCGAACCCGGTGATACGGTCAATGCCGGCGAATCCTTTGCCGACGTGGAATCCGTCAAGGCCGTTT
>DBXA01000105.1:26849-27112 GCA_002309235.1 Christensenella sp. UBA1224
CTGGCAGATGAACCGCAGCGCATGAACCAGGCGCCTTATGACAGCTGGTTCATCAAAGCAGCAAATATCACAGACCGCGCGGCACTCATGGACGCAGACGCCTACCAATCCTTTATCGCGGCCCTCTGACACCGCAGGAGGTATAACATGGCAGCTTATGTACCAACCACCCGGGAAGAAGAACAGTCCATGCTGGCAGCATGCGGGCTCACAAAGCTTGATGATCTGTACGGAGATATACCCGCAGCCGTCAAACTGACAAA
>DBXA01000105.1:27120-27240 GCA_002309235.1 Christensenella sp. UBA1224
GGCTGAGATCAGCGTCCGGCGGGAAATGGAAAGACTTGCCGCCAGGAACACCGTATTCCCGCATGTTTTCCGCGGTGCCGGCGCATACAGGCACCTGATACCCGCCATTGTAGATACCGT
>DBXA01000105.1:27279-43872 GCA_002309235.1 Christensenella sp. UBA1224
AGCCAGGGCGTGCTGCAGTCGATCTTCGAATACCAGACCGATATCTGTGAGCTGACCGGTATGGAAGCATCAAATGCCAGCGTTTATGACGGGGCCTGCGCGGCAGCGGAAGCCTGCGAGATGTGCAGAGATAGAAAGCGCAGCCGGATCCTGGTATCGGAAAGCGTCGACCCGAAGGTCTTGTCCGTTATCCGCACATATGCCTTCGGCCGGGACGTACAGGTAGACCTGGTGCCTGCTCCGGGGGGCGTGACCGACACAGACGCCCTGCCTGCGCTGATCGGGCAGGATGTATCCTGTCTGGTCGTGCAGCAGCCCAATTATTTCGGCTGCATCGAAGACCTGGACGTACTGACACAGAGTGTCCATGCCGGCGGAGCAAAGATCATCGTACACTGCAATCCCATCGCGATGGCGCTCCTCAAGACACCCGGCGAATGCGGCGCGGATATCGCCGTCGGGGAAGGCCAGCCCCTGGGCATACCGCTTTCCTGGGGCGGTCCTTATCTCGGCTTTATGGCAACAACCGCAAAGCTCATGCGAAAGCTTCCCGGCAGGATCGTCGGAGAAACGCAGGATACGGAAGGGAACCGCGCCTTTGTGCTGACCCTGCAGGCCAGAGAGCAGCATATCCGAAGGGAAAAGGCCTCCTCCAACATCTGTTCCAATGAAGCTCTCTGCGCCATGCGTGCCGCCGCCTACTTAGCGGCAATGGGGCCGGAGGGATTGCGCAAAACTGCCCTGCAGTGCGCCTCAAAAGCACATTATCTGCAGAAAGAGCTGGAAAAAGCCGGCCTCCCGCCTGTGTTCCCGGACCGCAGCTTCTTCCACGAATTCGTAACGGAATGCCCGGACGCGGAAAAGCTCCTCACAGCCCTGCGCGCCGAAGGCATACTCGGCGGCCTTCCTCTGGAAGGAAACCGCATGCTCTGGTGCGCCACGGAAATGAACACCCGTGAAGAAATGGACCGTGTCGCCAGGATCGTCAGGGAGGTGACCGACCGATGAAGCTGATCTTTGAAAAGGGTCATCCCGGCCGTAATACGGATTATATCGGCGAATGCGATGTGCCCGAGATCCGGATCGACGGCGCTCTGCGGGAAAAACCTCTGAGACTGCCGGAGCTCAGCGAAGTGGAGCTGGACCGGCACTATTCCATGCTGGCAAAGCGCACCCACGGCGTGAACGATGGCTTCTATCCTTTAGGCTCCTGCACAATGAAATACAATCCCGCCGTCAATGAATACACGGCCTCCTTACCCGGCTTCACCCAGATCCACCCGCTGCAGGAAGCGGATACCGCGCCTGGCTGCCGGGAAGCCTGTGAAAAGCTCGAAAGCATGCTGTGTGAGATCACCGGCATGGATGCGATGACGCTGCAGCCCGCAGCGGGCGCCCACGGGGAATTCACGGGGCTGCTCCTCATCAAGGCATATCACCGGGCAATGGGGCACGATGCGCGGACAAAGATCCTCGTACCCGATTCGGCACACGGGACAAATCCCGCATCGGCAGCGATGGCAGGGTTTGAAGTCGTCAGCATCGCATCGGACGAACACGGATTTGTGGATCTGGAAGCGCTGAAGGCTGCAGTCGGAGAAGACACCGCCGGCCTTATGCTGACCAATCCCAATACCGTCGGTCTCTTTGACCCGCAGATACTGGAGATCACCCGCATCGTACACGAGGCAGGCGGACTGAATTATTACGACGGCGCCAACCTGAACGCCATCATGGGCATCGCGCGCCCCGGAGATATGGGATTCGACGTGGTGCATATCAATCTGCACAAGACCTTCTCCACGCCCCATGGCGGCGGCGGCCCCGGCTCCGGCCCGGTCGGCGTCTCCATCAGCCTCGTNNCCCCACGGCGGCGGAGGCCCCGGCAGCGGCCCCAGCGGCTGCAAGAAATTCCTGGAGCCGTATCTTCCGGGAAGAGATACGCCTGACTCCATCGGGAACGTACGCTCCTTCGGCGGCAATTTCCTGGTCATCATCCGGGCTCTCACCTATCTTCTTACCATCGGCAGAGAAGGTGTTCCGGAGGCCGCGAAGCATGCGGTGCTGAACGCAAATTACATGCGCGCAAGACTTTCTGATCTGTTCCCAATGGCCTATGACCGCATCTGCATGCACGAATTCGTGATGACGCTGGAAAAGCTGAAGGAAGAAACAGGCGTATCCGCCCTGGATGTCGCCAAAGCCATGCTCGACCACGGCATCCACCCGCCGACAATGTACTTCCCCCTGATCGTACACGAGGCACTGATGGTAGAGCCGACCGAAACGGAAACACGCGAGACGCTGGATGAAGCTATCGAGGTACTTCGCAGTATCTGCGACAGGGCATACACGGACCCCCAGTCCCTGCATCTCATGCCGGAGACGACACCGATCCGCAGGCCGGATGAAGTAGCCGCAGCCCGCAGCCCGCGTATCCGCTATGATTTCGAAGCTGTCGGTAATTGAGAGCCGTTCCTTATCCGCGCCGGAAAACCTGGCAGCCGAAGCCGCGCTGACAAGCTGCGCCGCGCCGGGTGAGATCATACTCTTCCTGTGGCAGAATGAAAAGACCGTAGTGATCGGAAAAAACCAGAACGCATGGAAGGAGTGCCGCCTGCAGCCTCTGCTGGAGGACGGCGGCACCCTTGTCCGGCGATTGTCCGGAGGCGGCGCCGTATTTCACGACCGGGGCAACCTCAACGTTTCCTTTTGCGTATCACGGCCGGATGAGGATATCCCTCGCCAGACACAGGTCATGCTGAACGCTCTGCGCAGCCTGGGCATCCGGGCTTCTGCAAGCGGGAGAAACGATCTGGAGATCGACGGGCGTAAGTTCTCCGGCCATGCCTACTACAGGCAAGGCGCAGCCTCCTGCCACCATGCCACACTGATGCTGAAGGTCGATCGGGATGCCCTGGAAAAGTATTTATGCGTATCTCCTCTGAAGCTCCGCTCCCGCGGCGTGGATTCGGTACATTCCCGGATCGTGAACCTGGCAGAACGCTTCCCCTCCCTGACGATCCCCTCTCTGCGCGAAGCTCTCAAAAACGCTTTCGGTGAAGAGTATGCCTTGACCCCCGAGCCTTTTATCCGGGAGGACCGGCTCACGTCGGCAGACCTCGACAATATGAAAGCCCTGCAGGAGCGCTTCTCCTCCTGGGAGTGGACCTTTGGCCGCAGGATCCCCTTCGATCTGGAAGAAACGGCCCGCTTCTCCTGGGGTGAGGCCGATATACAGCTCTCCGTGGAAAGCGGAAGGATCCGCGCCATAAGGTGTTATACCGATGCGATGGACCCGCTCTGGACGGAGGAACTGGAGAAAGCCCTGCCCGGCATCCGCTTTGTACCCGATGATATCCGTAAAGCCTTTTCTTCCCTGCCGGAAGGACCGGAGCCGGGCATGCGGGAAGATCTGGAAGAGCTTATCCTGAAAATATCCGAAAGATGAGGAAAGTAAAATGCAGGAATATGATCTGGTCGTGATAGGCGCCGGCCCCGGCGGCTATGAAACAGCACTGGAAGCTGCCGGACACATGCGCGTCGCCCTTGTCGAAAAAGAAGAATTGGGCGGCACCTGCCTCAATCGCGGCTGTATACCCACCAAATCACTGCTCCACTCCGCTGAGCTTTTGCAGTCCATCCGCAAAAGCAGTCTCTTCGGCATCGAATGCGGCGAAGTATCCTGTGATATCGGCGCTATGTATGCGCGCAAGGATCAGGTGATCCAAAGGCTCCGCGATGGGATCGCCATGCAGATGAAGCAGAAAAAGGTCACCGTTTTGAAGGGAACGGGAACCATACTTGATGAACATACCGTCCGGGTAAACGGAAATGAGGAAACGCTGCTCAAAGCAGGCCGTATCCTGATCGCAACGGGCTCCAGGCCGGTGCTCCCGCCTATTCCCGGCATCTCATGCCCGCATGTGGAAACGAGCGATACCCTTTTGGAAAGATCGGACGGCATCTACCCGAGGCTCCTCATCATCGGAGGCGGCGTCATAGGCGTGGAGTTCGCCTCCGTTTTCGCCGCGCTTGGCAGCTGTGTCACGATCGTGGAAGCTCTGCCAAGGCTTGTAAGCAATATGGACAGAGAGATCGGCCAGAGCTTGAAAATGCTCCTGAAAAAGCGCGGTATCGAAGCCTTATGCGATACCCGGGTACAGGAGATCCGACAGGAAGACGGAGCTCTGCACTGCACCTGCATACGTGAAAACAAAGAATGTGAATTCATCGCCGATGGGATACTGGTCGCAGCAGGCCGCAGACCCAATACGCAAGGCTTGTTCGCAGAAGGCTTCCATCTCGAAGAGGACCGGGGACATATCCTGGTCAATGAGCATTTCCAGACAAGCCGTCCGGATATCTATGCCATAGGAGATGTCACCGGAGGCATGATGCTGGCCCATGCGGCATCCGCCCAGGGGCGCTGCGCGCTTGCCGACATGCTGGGCAGGACACCCCCTGTATCCATGATCATCCCCTCCTGTATCTACACGGATCCGGAGATCGCATCCGTCGGCATGACGCTCGAGGAAGCCCGCGAAAAAGGGATACAGGCTGAAAGCCGGAAATACCCCATGTCCGCCAACGGAAAGAGCCTGCTTTCCGAACAGGAGCGCGGTTTTATCAAGGTAGTCTACGAAAAAGAGAGCCGCCGGCTCCTCGGTGCCCAGATGATGTGCGCCAGGGCATCGGATCTGATCAGCGAAATGACCCAGGCTCTGGTACGGGGCAGCATGCTGGACGAGCTCGCAAGCGTCATCCGACCGCACCCGACATTCTCCGAGGGAATTACCGAGGCTGTGAAGCTGCCCTGAGACAGGCAGATCACCTGAATCGAGAAGGACTGCCTCCAGCGCCATCCGAATGCGTTAAGAGGCAGTCCCTTTTTGCCGCATAAAACAGTTCCTCAGCCTTCGGCGCTGCCGGTCAGCTGCAGCTCCTCGGCATGCTCCTTCATACCCTCTATGCAGATCTCCGCTGCATCCTTAAGCTCCATTCCCAGCATCTCACAGCCTTTCAGGATCAGTTCCCTGTCGCACTTGGCAGCGAAGCGCTTATCCTTGAACTTTTTGATGAAGCTCTTCACCTCAAGGTCCTTGATGCCGTTTGGACGCATCCTGGCGCAGGCCTGTATGATGCCCGTCAGCTCATCTACGGTATACAGGCTTTTTTCCATATCGGTCACAGGCTCCACATCGGAGCAGATGCCCCAGCCGTGGCTGAGGATAGCGCGTATATCCTCTTCCGGGACGCCTGCTTCGCGCAGCGGCCCTTCGGTATGCTTGAGATGCTCCTCCGGATACTTCTCATAGTCNNTCGTGCAGCATGCCGACAGCCTGCCAATGCTCCACATCGCCGCCGAAGTGTTTTGCCATGGCCCCCATAGCATAGCATACGTTCAGCGCGTGCAGCAAAAGGTGTTCCTCCGTCATAGCGGATGCATTCAGTTTCTTTGCCATTTCAAGTGTAAGCATATTATTCCTCCCATTCTTTACCTAAGCGGAATATCCCATTGTGTTTTTCCATATTGTACCACAAGCTGATGCATATGGGCAGTCTGAAGGACATTATATTCCTTCTGTTCACACCCGATCATTCACCCTTTTCTCGGTCGTCTCCCCATCCAGAAAGCCTGCTTCTGATATATTCCTTCGGTGTATAGCCGGTAATAGCCTTGAACTGTCTGGAGAAAGCAAACTCATCACAGTAACCGAATATATCAGCAACCTGTTTGACGGGTAATCCGAACTGCAGCCATGCTTTTGCTGCTTCGATCCTCTGTTCGATCCGTAACCTGCGTGGCGGAATATCATAGTATTTTACAAATTGCTTGCGGAAGCTTTCATATCCCATCCCAATCGCCAAAGCTACTTCGGAGCATCTGATCTGCTTTTCAAAATCCGAAGAAAGCATCCTGTAGGCCTGTTCCATCCTCTGTTCTTCCCCACTCATAGCCTGGAAACGACCTGCTGCCGTGAGCCTCTGCAGAATCGGGATCTCTCTCGCATACAATTCTGGCGCGCCTATACTAAGGCTTGCACTCTCCATAAAGGTGAGCTTGTCTGCTTCTGCCAGGAGGTCCTCCATGATGCCGGGATACAATACATCATTTGAGGAAAGAATCCGCTCACTGACAAGGGAACGGTAGAGCGCACTGGGTAGGTTAAAGCAAATCTCCGTCCACTCTTCTCCCTCCAGCACAAGGGTCGTATGCGGTCTTTCCGGAATCCGTTGAAAAAAACAACCCCGGCGCAGGTCATAACTAATACCTTCACTGTTTATAAATTCACCATTCCCACTAAGCACCAAAACACCACTGTATTTATGGAGTACTTGGTTGTATCTGTTCCAGCCTGCATCCTTGCGGATATAAGCGCAGACCGGGCTTCCATTTGTGACATCATAGACCCGTTTTCCGTTGCGAATATGGTACGGCATGAAGCGCGGCGCCTTTCCTGGCATATTTCAGCACCCTCTTTTACCATTTTATACATGTATTATACCAGCAATAATCTGTACGCGGCATATTTCCATCTGTAAAATGAAAGCAAAAGGGAGGAATGTATTATGGGAAAAAGCAAGCCTAATGTACTGATATTCATGACAGATCATCAACGTTACGATATGGCTCCCCCATTCCACCGCTGCTTGACGCCCAATCTGGACTGCATCGCGCAGGAAAGTGTCATCTTTACCAATATGTATTGCCCATCTCCACACTGCTGTCCCAGCAGAGCCACGTTCTTTTCCGGTCTGTACCCGACAGATCACGGCGTTTGGAATAATGTAAATGTCGGGAACACCATTTCCCGCGGACTCAGTGAGGGCGTGAAACTCTGGAGTGAAGATCTGGCGGAAGCTGGTTACCGGCTCTTTTTCAGCGGCAAATGGCACGTATCTGCCGAAGAAGGTCCCCAGGACCGCGGCTTTGAAAATGTATACCACCTCCAGACCTATACCGGGATACAGTCCGCAGCACGTACACGCATTCCGGATTGTATCGAATGGAAAAAGGCTTACCGACGTGACAACCTGTGTGATATCGATACCCCGCGGGAAGAGGCAGAGATTAAGCGACCGGGCTACCCACGCTACAAGCTGTACGGGGAAAAGGAAAACCCCTTCGGCGATGACAATGTGATTGATGCTTCTGTCACTCACATCCGTGAGAAACTGTCTGCAAGCCAAGAGCCGTGGCTCTTCTATGTCGGTAACTTAGGCCCGCATGATCCTTACTTCCTACCCAAGCGCTTTCTTGATTTATATGATATCAATGATATCAAACTGCCACCTAACTATCGTGACAACCTGCTGGACAAACCGGCGCTGTACCAAAAAACACAGTCGTACTTCTCACAGTTGTCAGATGATGAGCATAAAGAGGCGATTCGTCACTACCTGGCTTTCTGCACCTATGAAGATTACTGCTTCGGCAGACTGGTGGACGCACTGAAAGAAAGCGGGATATATGAGGATACCGTAATCATGTATTGCTCCGATCATGGGGATTATGTCGGAGCACACGGCTTATGGACTAAAGGCCTTCCCTGTTTCCGTGAAGCTTACCGCGTACCCATGGTCATACGCATACCCGGACGGACAGAGCCTTACCTTGTAAACGACCGTGCGTCTCTTGCCGATATCGCCCCAACACTGTTGGATCTGTGCCATGTATCGTACAGCAGGCGCTTTGCCGGTCGTTCTTTAGCGGGTTACCTGCGCGGCGAATCACAGCAGGATACGCCTGCATTCACCTACACGCAGTCCAACGGAAACGAGCTTTACGGCATACAGCGCTCGATCGCTGACGACAATTGGAAATATGTCTTCAATGGCTTCGACTATGACGAACTGTACGATCTGAAGAATGACCCGGGCGAACTCGTAAATCTCGCAAGAGATAAACGCTACGCCGGTGTGATCCAGGACATGACAAAAGAACTGTGGCGTTTTGCAAAGGCAAACCATGATACCTATATCAACCCATATATTATGATCGCCCATATGCCTTACGGACCCGGCATCATCAGTGAAGAGTTGTTTGAATGACGGATCCCGAAGGAGAGGTGGATACTGATGACTCACGCGCCATCAACTGCAGGGAAACGCTTTTCCGCATTGCGAAAACGTATGTATGCAACAAGGGAGCTGTATTTTTTCCTGATCCCGGCACTCATCTTCTATGCGATCTTTAAATACTGGCCAATCTACGGTATGCAGATCGCCTTCCGCAACTACTCCCCTTGGCTGGGGATGATGAAAAGTCCGTGGGTCGGTATGCGCAACTTCAACATTTTTTTCGCCTCAGCAGACTGCATACGCGTGATTGGGAATACCATTCGCATCAGCCTTCTTCAACTAGCGATCGGAATGCCTTTTTCCATTCTCCTTGCGCTCATGCTCAACATGATGCGCAGTCAGCGGCTTAAGAAGGTTGTACAAACTGTGACCTACGCCCCTCATTTTATTTCCACAGTAGTACTGGTCGGCATCGTGTTAACAGTGCTCTCCCCGTACAGCGGCGTAGTCAACATCGTTATACGCAAATTAGGCGGACAACCGGTTTACTTCATGGCCAAGAGCAAATACTTCTTGCCCATTTACATCTTATCCGGCATCTGGCAGGAAACAGGCTGGGGTGCTGTTATCTACATGGCCGCGCTTGCCAGCGTAAACCCTGAACTGCACGAGGCTGCCATCGTAGACGGTGCCACCAGGCTCAAACGCGTATGGCATATTGACCTTCCGTGTATACTCCCGACCATCGTCACCATGCTAATCCTCCGTTCCGGCCAGGTAATGACGGTCGGGCATGAAAAGATACTCCTCCTGCAGAATCCCATCAACTCTGATGTATCGGAGGTAATTTCCACTTATACATACAAAAAAGGTCTTATCAACGGTGATTTCGGTTATGCCACCGCCGCAGGCTTATTCCAGTCAGCCGTTAATTTCCTGCTGCTCGTGTTGGTTAACCGTTTCGGCAGGTTCGTCAACGATGTTTCACTTTGGTAGGAGGCATGTCTGATGAGCAGAAAACGATCGTATCCGGAATTCGGTGCACGGTCCGACCGCATCGTCGATCGTGTTAACACCGTTCTTCTTTGCCTGGTGCTCGTGCTGACGGTCTACCCCCTCTATTTCATGTTGATAGCTTCATTCAGTTCAATCCAGGCGATCTATGCAGGCAAAGTCATCCTTTTGCCCAGTGAACCAACGCTCAAAGGCTACCAGAAAATTTTCTCGGACAGTTCTATCTGGCAAGGCTATCTGAATGCTGTTGTTTATACTGTTGCAGGAACCGCAGTAAACGTCATTCTGACTGTACCCCTGGCATTCATCCTTTCCCGAAGGGAGATGCCAGGCTGCGGCATTCTCATGAAACTGTTCGTATTCACAATGTATTTTTACGGCGGCATCATCCCTACCTACTTGGTCGTAAAGCAAGTCGGTATCCTGGACAGTATGTGGTCACTCATCCTGCCCACAGCCATCGCAACCTATAATATGATAATCGCGCGCTCCTTCTTTATTAACAGCATCCCGGAAGAACTCAAAGAAGCTGCCTTCCTGGACGGCTGTGGTTATACAAGATTTTTCATCCACGTGGCTTTGCCGCTATCCGGAGCGATTATCGCTATCATGGTACTTTTCTACGGAGCTACCCACTGGAACGATTATTTCAATGCCATGATCTACCTTAACACACCGTCGAAGTTCCCTCTGCAGATGGTGTTGCGCAACATCCTCATCAGCAACCAGATGGCTTCCTCCATGGGTGAGGATGCCACTACCGTTGCCGAAAGCACGCAGTTGATCGACCTGCTAAAATACGGTTGCGTAATCGTATCAAGCATACCAATGCTGGTCATCTACCCCTTTATTCAAAAATACTTTGTCAAAGGCGTGATGATCGGCGCTGTCAAAGGCTAAAGGCGCCCAATGCGCTTTTAGGATATATATAAAGGAGGAGTTATTCATGAAGCGTTTACTGGCATTCGTACTCGCGCTGGCTCTCGTGCTCGGATTGGGAATGGTATCGCAGACCGGCGCTGCCGAAACGGAAAAAACCCGTTTCAGCGCAACTTTTCTACAACAGGTCTGGCATGGAGATCCCAATGATATGGAGATCCTGAAAGCCCTCGCCGATGCTGCAAATGTGGAGGTGGAGTGGCAGATTTACGCCAATGCTACCTGGAGTGAAAAGAAGCAGTTGGTCCTATCCGGCGACGACCTGCCGGACGTGTTCTACATGAACGCGCTCAACGCGACAGACGTTATACAGTACTCGGCACAGGGTGCTCTGATCGACCTCACGGATCTCATTCCACAGTATTGCCCGCGCCTTACAGACATCTTCGAGGAAATGCCTAACTACAAAGCTGTCTGCGTCGATCAGGATACGGGACGCATCTTTAAGGTAGCCCGCGCAGCAGAACGTTCTGTACAGTACACCGGTGCTGTCGATTACATCAATTCCGACTGGCTTGCCAAGTTCGACCTGGCAATGCCCACGACTCTCGAAGAATATGAAAAGGCCCTGCGCATAATGGTGGATGGTGATGCCAACGGAAATGGACAGGCTGACGAAATCGGCTATTCCTTCTTCGGAAACCTTGATAAGTGGAATCAAGCTTATACCTATTCCAACTTTTTCGGTGCATTCGGCCAAGTTTTTGATGCAAGTTATGTGATCAAAAACCAAAGCGGAGAATTGGTATTCATCGCCAATACCGAAGAATACAAAAACGCCCTCAACTGGCTGCATCACATGGTAGAGGAAGGACTATTCGACGTGGAAGGCCTTACTTCGATCGATCAGACCAGCCTCAATGCCAAAGGCAACGCCGATACTCCGGTGCTCTGCTCCTTTTCTGCCTTTGATGAGACATTTGTTATTCCCGCAGAGCGCTACGATTCCTATGATGTAATAGCGCAGCTGGCTGGACCTGAAGGAGAGCGCCACAACTTGTGGAACGCTGTCAGCAATGGAAATATCAACGGTAATCAGTTCGTCATGACAGTAGCAGCCTCCGGCAAGGAAGCCGCTATCATGAATTGGCTGGATTGTCACTTTGACCCGGAAATGTCTATCCAGCTCTTCCTCGGACCCATCGGTACCACGCTTGAACGCACAGAAAGCGGTATGCTCGATTATATCCCCACTCCGGAAGGACTGAGCTATTCTGAATTCCGTTATGGCAATTGCCCGGTGCATGTTCCCTGCGTCATCCATGCGGCAGACTGGGGCAAGACCATCCAGGTTATGGAAGAAGACGTGAACAAGCTTTCCATTGCCCAGGAATATTATACACCTTATGCGGATCAGTCCAACCTGTTCGAAAGGTGGAACAGTGCAGAAACCGATTATCTTGCCAATGAGGGACAGGATCTGCGTTCTTACTGCAACCAGATGCATGCAAAGTGGATTGTAGAAGGCGGTATTGACGAAGAATGGGATTCTTATTGTGAAAGACTTGAAAAACTTGGTTGGGAACAGTATCTCGCTGTTTACCAGAGCATGTATGATCGCACTTCTGCAAAGTAATCCTCAATTGATCGGTACAAAAGAAAGGGTTGCCCGTCGGGCAGTCTTTTTTGATCAAATTTCAACACATATACAGCTTAGTAAAATGGCCATCATTCAGGCAGTATTCCACTTCCCAGGATTAAGTATAATACGAAGCTTTTTTGAATATCCTATGGCGTCATGCATTATGATAAGTCCGGCAGTGTGTCCATGCGAAGGCAAGTTCATCGTCAATAATGCCAGAGGTATTTCCATCCTCGGACGGACAAAACAGCAAAAGCGGTACTGGCAGCGGCAACCGCGCACCAGACGGTAAAGACCAGCGGCCAGCCTGCGGCATCGCTGAGCGCGCCTGTCGCAACACCCGACAGCGAAGAACCCAGGTAGATGAAGCAATCACTCAGGCCGGCAGCCAGGCCTACGCGGCCCGCTCTTTCATACTCCATGGGGATAAACTGGGTGAGCATGGGGTTGATGCCATAAGTCGCCGCGCAGCAAAGGCCCAGCACTAAGGCGCAGCTGAGAAGTGCTCCTCCCGCAAGGTGAAGACCGATGGCAAGCACAGCACTGACAGCCATCAGAACAGCAACGCTCAGGCGGGCATTCGAGCCCAGCAAGGTATAGATCCTGCGTCCCATCAGCATCCCCGCGAGGTTCAGCACCGGTATGATAAGAGAAGTGAGCACAGAACCTATACCCTCGCCCCCGAGCTTGGAGAGTATCGTAGGCCCCCACGCGATGATGCCGTCACGGACGAAACCGTTGCAGACACAGCAGCCCAGCACCATGATAAGGCCTGTCTTCATGAACATCTCTTTGAGAGGCATAGTGCTCTTTTCCCGCGGGGCAGTATCGAGCCCTATCTCTTCTTCCCCCACGTCTTCACCCGGCGCGGGCTCATCGCGCATGAGCATGTAGGAAATGAAAGCCACAGCCCCGACCAGTATCGCCGGGATCAGAAAGGACATACGCCAGCTGACACGGGAGGCGAGCATGCCGGATATCGCCCATGCCGCCAGGTGCCCCAGCACCAGCGTCATTGAGATGCCAAAAGATGCCTTTGTGCGCCTTTTGCCCTTGAACCAGACCGCCATCACCTTTACGATGGGCGTCCAGAGCATGCTCTGCGCCGCTCCGTTAAGCCCCCAGCAGAGGAGCAGGGCACCGTAGGAGGGCATCAAAGAAAAGAGCAGGTTGCAGACGCCGGAAAGCAGCAGGCCCGCAGCTACATAACGCCTGGCGCTGATCCTGTCCACTATCGCGCCGTTCACCAGCTGGCCGGCCGCGTACACCAGCGCAAACAACGTCTGAAACATGCCGCCCTGGGCATCCGTCAGCCGCATATCCGCAATAACGCTCCCCAGCGCGGCACCCATATTCAGACGCGCGACATAGGCTGTCGTATAGCTGACAAAACATGCGAGCCAAATCTTTGTCTGGTTCCGGGTAAAACCGGTACTCAGTTTCATAACAGGACATCCTTTTACTTATGCTGCTCCGCGGAGATCATATGGCGTATCTCATCCGCTCGCTTAATGATCTTTTCCTTCCAGTCGTCATCCTGCGCATCCAACTGGTATGTGCGGAATCCGTACAGCCTGCCAGAGGTGCAGATAACGGTCTCATCATCTACATGCAGGGATATGCGATATCTGTTCGGCAATTTCTGCGGGAGCGGGATGGAGCTTTTCGCCTGTACCTCCCTCTCGTGCCGGCTGCCGTTCACTATGCCGTCAAAGGATACGCCGTACAGTCTGAAAAGAGACCGGATATACCTCTCCGATCGGAAGGAGGACGTGTAGATCCAGACTTCGTAGCCCAGCTCCTGCAGCTTATTGATCAATTCCGGTGTGCCCAGGCGAAGCCTTTCCTGAAATATCAAGTTGAACGGGAACATGGGAGGCGGTTCCGTTTTATGTGTATCCGGCCGAACAAACAGCACCTCGTCCAGGTCGAAGGAGATGCGCATACGCGCCGCGTTTCCTTTATTTTTTCTCATGATCAAGATTCTCTATCACATTAATGATCTCTCTGGACCATGTACCCGGGTCCCCGCTCAGGGAAAACTCCTCGAAGCTCCTGGTCCTGCCGTCAACGCGAAGCATACCGATGTTGTCAATATGGATCGTCTGCGCATACTGGCCGGCGATCATTTCCTCGATCTTTTTCCTGCCTGCTTCATTCAGCCTTTTGCGGGCGCCGCCTGTAATGATACCGTCCAGCTCCGCATGATGCAGATGGAACAAACGTCCGATATAATCGATGGAATAGTACTGCGCGGAATAGACCCATATATCATACCCATGACTGCGCAGAGCGTAAAACAGGGAAGGTATGCCTGCCCGCAAGCGCTCCTTATACAGTTTGCGGAAAGGGAAACGCAGCGCTTTTTCCGCAGGCTCCTTCGGATCATGAACAAAGACAACCTCATCCAGATCCAGCGTTACGCGCCTGTCATGCCGCGCATGCTCAAGGGCGGAAACGATATCGCTCTCCTGCGTCACGTTTACGATCTTGATCCGGGCGTTCTTGAGGCCCATCCGTATCGCGGCCGCCCAGCGATGATGCCCGTTCAGCAGCATATAGCCGTTTGGATGCATCTTCTGGACCATAAGAGGCTCGCTGAAGCGGAATTCCAGATGATGCTTACGCGCTTCTCTGATATCTCTTTCATAGTGGGAGATGATCTCATAATTCGGGCCGATATCGGGATCACAGAATTCATCCTCACGGTTCGGATGGAGATCCTTCAGATTGGCTTTCCGGATCAAGAGCCTCTCGGGAACGGATGCTTTTACCGGGATACCGGTACCGCGGTATATATCCGCCTGTTCCTGTATGAATTGGGCAAATGCTGTATTGTTTGCCATTTTGCCTCCTGACGATCGCCGTTTGCGAAATCCTTTGTATTATTATATACCCATTGACCGCGGTCGGCAATCAAAACGATAGTGTTTTTCGAAGCGGGTCTTTTCACAAAATTCACAAAAGTCAGGGTTGACAGTCATTTTTGAGCGTGCTATAATCCGTACAACCGTTGAGGGAGAGTGAGTACCGCTCCGAAAGTACGATACAGCGAGCCGCGGACAGTGTAAGCGCGGTGCGGGCACGGAGATGGGAATGGACTCCTGAGGGCAAACGGAAAGCCCAAATGGGTGAGTATGTGAGACGGAGAAGGCACTCCGAAAACAAAAGCCGGCGTATGATGGTGCGCGCATATTTATCGCCGCCGTGTACGTGCAGAGTGGGCGCTGTAAAGCGTCAAGCCGGGTGGCACCGCAGAAGCATATCGCTTCTGTCCCAGCAAACAAGTGGGACAGAAGCGTTTTTTTGTCCCGTCAAAACAGTCGGACACAGAATGAAAGGAGTTACCACAATGGCAAACAAGAATGAGATCCCCTACAAAATCTACCTGGAAGAAAACGAGATGCCCAAAGAATGGTATAATGTCCGCGCGGATATGAAAAACAAGCCCGCGCCTCTCCTGAACCCCGGCACGCATAAGCCCATGACGGCAGAGGAGCTTGGCGGCGTGTTCTGTGAGGAGCTCGTGAAGCAGGAGCTCGACAATGATACACGCCTCATCCCGATCCCGCAGGAGATCCGTGATTTCTACAAGATGTACCGCCCTTCCCCGCTGGTACGCGCATACTGTCTGGAGAAGAAACTCGGCACCCCCGCCAAGATCTACTACAAGTTCGAAGGCAATAACACATCCGGCAGCCATAAGCTGAACTCCGCCATCGCCCAGGCGTATTACGCCAAGAACCAGGGCCTCAAGGGTGTCACCACAGAAACCGGTGCCGGCCAGTGGGGTACCGCTCTCTCCATGGCGTGCGCTTATCTGGGGCTCGACTGCAAGGTGTATATGGTAAAGGTATCCTATGAGCAGAAGCCCTTCCGCCGNNCGCACCTACGGCGCGAGCGTTACACCCTCTCCCTCCGAAACCACAAACATAGGCCGCAAGATCCTCGCAGAATTCCCCGGCACTACAGGCAGCCTGGGCTGTGCGATCTCCGAAGCGGTCGAAGTGGCCGTATCGACGCCCGGTTATCGCTATGTACTGGGCAGTGTACTCAATCAAGTGCTCCTGCATCAGTCCGTCATCGGTGTGGAGACCAAGATCGCTATGGATAAATACGGCATCAAACCGGATATCATCATCGGCTGCGCCGGCGGCGGCTCGAACCTGGGCGGCCTGATCTCCCCCTTCATGGGTGAAAAACTGCGCGGAGAAGCGGATTACCGGATCATTGCCGTTGAACCTGCCTCCTGTCCCAGCTTTACACGCGGCAGATTCGCCTATGACTTCGCCGATACCGGCATGGTATGCCCGCTGGCGAAGATGTATACACTGGGTTCTGGCTTCATCCCTGCCCCAAACCATGCAGGCGGACTGCGTTATCACGGTATGAGTCCGATCCTCAGCCAGCTCTACGACGACGGTCTCATGGAAGCACGCGCCGTCGAGCAGACCAAGGTGTTCGAGGCGGCGGAGTATTTCGCCCGCTGCGAGGGCATACTGCCCGCGCCGGAAAGCAGCCACGCTATCCGCGCGGCCATCGACGAGGCCGTGAAGTGCCGCGAGACCGGCGAGGAGAAGACGATCCTGTTCGGCCTCACAGGCACGGGCTACTTCGATATGGTAGCCTATGAAAAGTTCCACGACGGAAAGATGACCGATTATATCCCCACGGACGAAGACCTTGAAAAGGGCTTCGCAGGACTGCCTAAGATGGATTGATAGGATACGGGGCTGTTCCAAGCGGAACAGCCCCGTCACTTTTTGCATATATCCAACATGGCAGCAGAGCCTTCAGGTTGACCTGTGCCTGAACCTTGCTCATTTTTGAAAGCTTACAGCTTCGCAGGTGCTTTCGTCCGGCATTACGACGAGATGATCAGCCGGGATACAGATGATCGTTTATATCTTTTCCTGTTTTTCTATTTTTGCTCTGACTCACTCCTTTGTCAGCAGCAGTGCCAGGAAAAACGCGCATAAGCCTCCTGTCAGCTTGCCTGCGAGCATGGGCAGCAGCATATCCGGGCAAGCTCC
>DBXA01000189.1:0-5760 GCA_002309235.1 Christensenella sp. UBA1224
GAGACCTCCCAGACGAAATCCCAGGTGAGCTCATCCGGTATCTCATAGCCGAGGGCCTCCACAAGGTCCTTGTTGATGTAGCAGGCCTCCGTGGAGCGCATGAAGGGGATGGCGTAATAATGGTCGTCAAAGGTGCATTCGTTCAGGTACGTGCCTATGATCTCATCCTTTGAAGGGGAATCGTACCTGAGCTCGTTCCCGCCAAAGCCGTATTTTTCATCCGCAAACAGGCCTTCGAGCGGCGCGACAATGTTAACGCCGGTCAGGTAAGTCGCGATATGATCCGGGTAGGTGATGCAGACGTTGGGCGTGGTGTTCGTGGCGATGTTGGTGATGACGTCGTTGTAGATCCTGCCGTAATCCGTATAAAGGCGGATCGTAACATGGATATTGGGGTAAAGCGCCTCAAAATCGCGGATGGTCCTGTTGTAGATCTCCGTCTGCGTCTTGTTGGTATCGTTCTTTGCCCAGAAGGTGATCTCGAACGTCCTGGAAGCATCAAAGGAGGATGGCACCTGAAAGGCCTGAAGGCCGGAGGAACCGTGGCAGCCGCAAAGAGCGAAGGACACGCACAAAAGCAGACAGATAAAGAGCGCAGCTTTCCTTTTCATCCTTTTGTACCTCCTCTCGAGACGCCTTCCATGATCTTCTTCCGGAAGATGAGGAAGAGTATGATCAGCGGCACGCTTATGACCACGACGGCGGCCATCATGGCGGGGATGTTCTCGCGCCCAAAGCCGTTCTCGCGGATCTCCTGTATGCCGTTGGAGACGAGGTAATAGGCGGGATTGTCTGTGATGAGCCTGGGCCATACATAGCTGTTCCAGCATTCGATCACCTTCAGGATCACCACTGTGATGATGGTGGGCCTGCAGATCGGCACCATGACCTTGAGCAGGTACTTCATGTCTCCCGTGCCGTCGACCTTGGCAGCCTTGTATAATTCTTCCGGTATCTGACCGAAATTCTCCTTCAGCAGATAAATGTAGAATACACTTGTGACGGATGGCAGTATGAGGCCTGTGAAGGTGTTGCGCAGCCCCCAGTTCGTGATCGTTACGAAATTCGTTATGATGACCAGCTCGTTCGGGATCATCATAAGAGAGAGGAAAAGGGCAAATGCCGCGCTGCGTCCCGGAAAATCGAGCCGCGCGAAGGCAAAGGCCGCGAGGATGATGACGACCAGCATGATGGCCGTCGTCGCGAGGGTGAAGATGAGGGTATTCAGGAAGTATTTCCCGAGATCGACCGTCGTAAAGGCGTCAATGTAGTTCTGGAAGGTGGGTGTCAGCGTGAAGAAGGAGGGGATATACTCTCCGTTGTAGGAAGAGTAGGTCTTCACGGAGGAGAGCACCATCCAATAGAACGGGAACAGAACCATCAGAGCCCAGAAGGTGAGCAGGATGTAGGTGACGGTCTTCCCGATCACTCTTAAGGTATGGGCTTTTCTTTCGATCGCCGCATAGTCTGCCATTGTCCGGTGCCTCCTTTCAATAATGTACGTGTTTCCTGCTGACGGACAGGTTGATGAAGGTGATCGTCAGTACGATGGCAAACAGTATGAGCGCGGCTGCGGAAGCGTAGCTGGGGTACCCGCCGCTGTCGCCGTAGAGCATATCGTAGACGTAGCCGACGATCGTGTTCATGCCCGCCGCGTTCAGGTTTGTGCCGAAAAGCGCGACGGCATCGCTGTACGCTTTGAAGGCGCCTATAAACCCTGTAACGACCAGGTAAAAGACCATGGGGGATATCATAGGAAGGGTTATCCTTGTGAAGGTGCGCCACTTGGGCGTCGCGTCTATCTGCGCCGCTTTATAGTAATCCGGGTTCACGCCTGCCAGCGCGCTTGTCAGGATCAGTATCTTGAACGGCAATACGATCCATATCGTATAAAAGCACATGACGAACATCTTGGCCCAGTAAGGCCCGTCGATGAAATCCACGCTCTCCCCGCCGAAGGTATGGATGAGCAGATTGATGAGGCCGTCCGTATAGGCGGTCTTCTTGAAAAGGATCATGAAGACGAGCCCCACGGCGAGTGTATTTGTGACATAGGGGAGGAAGTAGACGGTCTGGTACAGCTCCCGCAGCTTCTTTATGCTGTTCAGCCCCAGGCTTATGAGCAGCGCCGTCCCCGTGGAAAGGGGCACGGTGATGATAACGAGGATAAAAGTGTTTTTAAGTGCCTGCAGGAAGTACGGATCGTGCAGTACGTAGGAGAAATTGTACGTCCCGTAGCTGAAGAAGGACTGCGAGGCGGAATTATACCCCTCCTCGACGGAATAGATCAGTACGTCTATCAGCGGGTAGACCATGAAAAAAGCGAGGAAAAGGATGGCGGGCAAGAGGTACAGCCAGCCCTTGAAACTCTTTCTTCCCATAACGGATATCGCCTCCTCCGCGCGCAGGGCGTCAGGATAATTCGTCGAAGGTGTAGACCTTCGCGCTCTTCAGGTTGAAACGGACGGCGCCGTTGTGAACGGGGATATCGCAGTCAGAGGCGACGATGGCGCGTATCTCTGCGCCTGTGCATTCGCTGTGGGAAGCGACGACGCTCCTGTCCCTGCCCATGACCTCTATCGACCTGAGATCACAGGTGAATACGCCGTCTTCGGCGGGGATGAAGCCTTCCGGCCGTATGCCCACCGTGACGGGTCTGTCCTTTTCGCCCTCTTTTGCGAGGATGCATTCGCTGCCGACAAACAGCTTCCCGCCTTCAAAGCGGCCGCGGAAGACGTTGATGGGAGGTGTGCCGAGGAATTTGGCGACAAAGAGATTGACGGGTTTGTCGTAAACATCCTGCGGTTTCCCGATCTGCTGCACGATGCCGTCCTTCATGACGACGATCATATCGGAGATGCTCATGGCCTCTTCCTGGTCGTGGGTGACGAAAACAGTGGTAACGCCTGTCTCGCGTTGGATGCGGCGGATCTCTTCACGCGTTTGCAGTCTCAATCGCGCGTCAAGATTGGAAAGAGGTTCATCCAGCAGGAGCACGCTCGGCCTTTTCACGAGCGCACGCGCTATTGCGACGCGCTGCTGCTGGCCGCCGGAAAGCTCGCTCGGCTTTCTATCCATATATTTTTCGATCTGCACGAGCTTTGCCGTCTCATACGCCATTTCCCGCATGACTTGCTTTGTCAGCTTCTTATCTCCTCTCAGGTTTTCAAGAGGGAACATGATGTTCTCAAGGACCGTGAGATGAGGATACAATGCGTAATTCTGGAATACGAGGCCTATGCCCCTGTTTTCCGGCAGCATGTTGGTGACATCATCCTCGCCGAAATAGATCTTGCCGCTCGTTGGCTTCTCAAGCCCGCTGATCAGGTTGAGCGTTGTGCTCTTACCGCAGCCGGAGGGGCCGAGCAGGCCTATCAGCTTGCCATCGGGTATTTCGAATGTGAAATCGTTGACGGCTGTCACTTCGGAATGGATCTTTTTGTTCCTGTTGGGGAATCTCTTCGTCAGATGCTCGAGTACTACTTTCATATGCGCATCTCCTAAAAAATGTTCTGTATGCTGGAGCTGTCTTGCTTACGGTTATTTTACTATTTTTTATCTGCGGTTTCAATCCAAATATGATCGGCAGGCTTCAATTGCCGCCGGGAGGGCTTTTCATAAAGCCTGCAGGGTGGTAAACTGTGACAAATAGGTTTTAAAGGAGACGGTCCTGTGATCAAGATCGAAAAAAGCCTGATAAAAGTACCTACACGGAGCTGCCATGCTTCCAATATCGCGCTGCTGGGAGATGAACTTCACGCGGTGTGGTTTGGAGGGACGGCGGAAGGCGCTTCGGATGTATGTATCTATCACTCTTTACGAAAAGCGGGCATGTGGTCTGAACCTGTTTTGATCGCAGGGGAGACGGATTTGCCGCATTGGAACCCTGTCCTGTTTTCCGAGGGGGGTTCCCTGCATCTTTACTATAAGGTAGGGAAGACGATACCCCGATGGCATACCAGATACATGCGTTCTGATGACGGCGGGAAAACCTGGTCGAAGACGCGGGAATTGGTACCCGGCGATATCGGAGGCCGCGGGCCTGTCCGGAACAAACCGCTGCGGTTATCCTGCGGAAGGCTCCTCGCGCCTGCTTCGATCGAAACGGAAAGCGCCTGGGACGCGTTCGCAGACATCAGCGATGACGATGGGTCAACATTCAGAAGATCGGCATATGTACCTTTGGAAAGGGATCGTTTCTCCGGCAAGGGTGCCATACAGCCTGCGCTTTGGGAGACAGTAAACGGAAAGGTCCACATGCTTCTCAGATCTACGGAAGGCTGTATCCTGCGTTCGGATTCCGAAGACGCGGGGGAAACATGGTGCACAGCGTATGATACGGGCATCCCGAACAACAATTCGGGGATCGATCTTTGCAGGATCGATGACGGACGCTTGCTCCTCGCGTGCAATCCCGTGCGCGGAAACTGGGCGAGCAGATCGCCGCTTACGCTTTTTGTTTCCCGTGACGATGGTGATACATTCGAAAGGGCAGCGGATATCGAGACAGGCGACGGTGAGTTCTCTTACCCGAGCCTGACGTACGGCGGAGGGAAAGCTTATCTGTCGTATACATGGAAAAGACAGGCGATCGCCGCGGCGGAGATCGTTATGGATTGATCGAGGCGTGTAAGGAGCCTTATGCTGCTTCTCAAAAGAGAGGCACGATAAGGGCTGCGAGATATGCCGCGGCACACGCTGCGACTGCGACGAACAGGAGGGATCTGCCTGCGAAGGACGCGACAAGTGCCGCTGCAAGGCCGGCCGCAGCGGAATAGACGCTGTCCGTGGAATAGAAGATACCCGGTATCGTCATGGCTCCCAGCACAGCGTAAGGCACATAATAAAGGAAAGACCGGACAAAGACGGAGTGTATCTTCTTTCTGAAGAGTACGAGAGGCGTCATCCTGACGGCATATGTTACACAAGCCATGACCAGTACATAAAGCCAGAGGGGAATCGCATGGTTCATGCTTCCGCCTCCTTGACAGGCTTTATGACAGATGCGGCCGCGGCAGAGACGATGGCGCAGATGATCACGGAAAAGCCTGCAGAGATACCCGAGAAAAGGGGGATATACTTAAGGAGGCAGCTGAGGAGTACGGATACGCATACGCAAAGCAGGACACCCTTGTCTTTGCGGGCAACAGGCATGATGATGGCGACGAACATCCCATAGATCGCGATGCCGAGGGCGGCGCTGACGGAATAGGGCAAAAGCTCGCCTGCTATGCCGCCCAGCAGCGTTCCTATCGTCCAGCCGATCACGGGGAGCAGTATGAGCCCGGCCATATAACGGCTTCCGACAGGGCCTTCCTTTGAAGAGGATACGGCAAATATCTCATCTGTGACACCGTAGGCGATCAGCAGCCTGCGGGGGAGTGTACAGCTGTCGTCCAGCTTCTGTGACAGGGATATGCTCATTAAAAAATAGCGGATATTGATGACGAGCATGCTGAGGGCTATCTCGCCCAGGCTTCCTGCCGCGGCGATGATGGCAACGCCCGCGACCTGGCCGGCACTTGTCACGTTCGTCAGTGATATCAGGGCAGCGGCGAGCCAGCCGATCCCCATGCTGACCGCGCTGACGCCGAACCCGAAGGAAACGGACAGGTAACCGAGTGCTATCGGCATGCCGTCCTTAAGACCGTCTCTGAAACTGAAGCGGGAAATATCCATACTTAAGCATCTTCCTCAGCAGGCGAATTTTGTATATTATAGCATCAGGGAAGGCGGGGCATACCGATCTTTGTGTTATAA
>DBXA01000189.1:5807-5982 GCA_002309235.1 Christensenella sp. UBA1224
CATATACCAATTCTGACAAATCGAGGCTGTAAATTTTGTTAAAATGAACATATAGAATTCTGACGAGGATTCCGTTATAATATTGTTAGTTGAAAAGGGGCACTGCTCCGAAAATAAAGAGGGGGAATTATTTTATGGCAAGCGTATCTCTTAAGGGCGTGTACAAGATCTATAC
>DBXA01000189.1:6022-6348 GCA_002309235.1 Christensenella sp. UBA1224
AAGGAATTTATCGTTCTGGTCGGCCCTTCCGGCTGCGGAAAGTCCACCACGCTGCGCATGGTTGCAGGTCTTGAAGAGATTTCTGAAGGCGAACTCTATATCGGCGACAAGCTGGTCAACGATGTAGCCCCGAAGGATCGCGATATCGCCATGGTTTTCCAGAACTATGCTCTGTATCCGCACATGACCGTTTATGATAACATGGCATTCGGTCTGAAGCTGCGCAAGACCCCCAAGGCTGAGATCGAGCGCCGCGTCCGCGAAGCAGCGAAGATCCTTGATATTGAGCACCTGCTCAACCGTAAGCCGAAGGCTTTGTCCGGCGG
>DBXA01000189.1:6526-10357 GCA_002309235.1 Christensenella sp. UBA1224
ATCCAGCAGGTCGATACGCCCCAGAATCTGTACGATTTCCCGGCAAACCTGTTCGTTGCAGGCTTCATCGGAACGCCTCAGATGAACTTCTTCACTGTCAAGCTCGAAAAGGAAGGCGATAAGGTCTATGCCAAGTTCGGCAGCAACAAGATCGTCGTCCCGCAGGCCAAGCTCCAGAAGTTCGTTTCCGACAGCTACATCGGCAAGGAAGTCTACATGGGCGTCCGTCCCGAAAACATCCATGATGAGGAAGCGTTCCTCAACGCCTATCCGGAATACACGATCGACGTGGATGTCGACGTCGTCGAGCTGATGGGCTCCGAGACCTATCTCTATCTGAAGACCAGCGGCAAGGATGAGGATATCATCGCCCGCGTTGACCCGCGTTCTACCGCCAGGACCGGCGACAAGATCCGCGTTGCCTTCGATGCCAACAGGCTGCACTTCTTCGATAAGGATACCGAAGTCACCATCATGAACCGTTAAAGGCAATACCATTAAGAATTACGTGCCGCGGCTTGATTTTTCATGCCGCGGCATTTATACTGTCTGTAAGAATGATTGGAAGGTGTTACCATGAATTTAGATCACCATGTATTGCTGCGCATAGAACAGATCATGTCTGAGCTTGAGATCAAGTATATGCTTCTCAACGAGGACGGTGAAATGATACTGCCTGCAGGCTCCAGCCATCGCTTCAATCTTCCGGACAAGTTCCTGAAAAACGCGAGGGAGCCCTTTGTGTACGGAGATTACACGCTGATAAGCGATGGGACTGAACACCCCCTGTATCTGTGCATCAATGGTGATTCTAATGAGGTTTCCGCCTGTGCCCGTCTTGCGATGCGTATGATCGAGATGGTGATGAAGGTCGATCTTCCCAGCGCGAACGCGGAGGATGTCTTAAGAGCGATCCTGAAAGAGGAAATAAAGGGGTCGGAGCTTGAGGCGCTTGCGGCGATGCATTCGATCGAATTGGAATCCGAACGTTGTGTCATAGCGCTGCACCTGAATGATCTGGATACGGAGATCGCATATAATATACTGGAAAACATGTCATCGCCGGATGATGGGGATCTGATCGTCGAAATGGATAAGTACACTCTGGCGCTCATCAAGGCGATAGACAAAAAGACAGAGTATTCTGACATGGAACAGCTTGGACAGGCCCTGCAAAGCTCTTTCTACGTTGAAACGAGCCGCCCGGTGTTTATCGGTATAGGGGATCCCGTCGATCAGGTCGGCGATCTGAGCCAAAGCTATAAACAGGCGCGCACAGCTATCGATGTCGGTCACATGTACCGAAAGGATGAACAGGTATTTGTGTTCAGGAACCTTCTGATGGAACGCTTCCTCGCGGATGTGCCCGTCGATATTGCTTCGAAATACAGCCGCAGTCTCTTTAATCATTCCAGCACGAGGATCCTGAATGAAGAGATGCTCAACACGATCAACAAGTTTTTTGAAAATAACCTTAATCTTTCGGAGACAGCCAGGCAGTTGTATATCCACAGGAATACACTTGTATACCGCCTGGATAAGATCGAACGTTCTCTTGGTCTGGATCTGAGGGTTTTTGAAAATGCGATCACTTTCAAGCTTATGATGCTGCTCTCGCAGAAACAGCCTGAAAGTGAACTAAGGTCTTGATAAAGGAGTTCTGCTATGTCGAGAAGGTCAATCGTATTCCTTGGGATCCTCTGGCTCATTCTGATAACTTCCACTGTTTCCTCGTTCATAACGGTAAGATTGCTCGGCAGCAATGTATCTTCTGTTCTATCCGGTACGGCAGAAGCGGACGACGGGCTTTCAAAGTATGCCAAGCTTGAAAGGGTTCGCCAGATCATAAAGGACGAGTACTATCTGGAGGTTGATGATGATACTCTCCTTGAAGGGGCTATCCGCGGCATGCTCGAATCGCTGGATGACAGGTATACCTTCTACTATTCTGAGGAGGATATGGTCGAGAGGATCAAGGATACGACAGGTGAATACAAGGGGCTTGGCATTGCGGTGACACTCGGTGATGATGACAGGGTCGTCGTAACGCATGTGTTCCGCGATACTCCTGCGAAGGAAGCGGGGATTGAAAGCGGGGACTTTCTGTGGGCGATCAATGGTGAACCTGCTACCGCGGCAAATGATGTCGAACTGGACGCGGTCGTAACGACGATAGCCAATTTCGGAGATGCGTATTTTGATCTCACTCTCAAGCGCGGGAACGATCTTTATACCTGTACCGTAAAGCGTGAAAATGTTGTGATGAACAGGGTAGAATATGCAATGCTCGACAATGGCATCGGATACATACAGATCACCGAATTCCTGGGTGACGATGTCAAGGGATTTTCCGAAGCCCTGGATCTTTTTGGGGAGCAGGGCGATCTCGAGGGTCTGATCATCGATCTGCGCGATAACACAGGCGGCTATCTCGATGATGTTGTAGCCATCGCCGATCAGCTTCTTCCGGAAATGCGCATCATCTATACGGAAGACAGATACGGTAAGATCATGGAGATCGTTTCGGATGAAAAATGCCTCGGGATCCCGGTGGCGGTATTGGTCAACGGATTCAGTGCAAGCGCCTCGGAGGTATTATCCGGTGCGATACAGGATGCGGGGATAGGCGTCATCATAGGAACGCAGACCTTTGGCAAGGGCATCGTGCAGACAGTGCTGGACTTTGGCGATGGAACAGGAATGCAATTGACCACATCGACATACTATACTCCTGCGGGAAGATGCATTCACGGTGTCGGGATCACACCCGATATCGTGATCGAGGATGACAAGGAAACAGAGCCTGACGAGGTGCTGGAAGCGGCTTTGGATTGGTTCGCGGAGAGAAATGCTTCCGGTCAGTGATGAGATGAAGAACAGAAGGATAAAGGTTATCGTATATATCGCAGTATGCCTGATCCCGATCGTGCTCAGGAATACGCCTTCGTTCGTGATCAGACCATGGCTCGGCGCGATCGCGGAGGCTTTGTGCATGGTCTTTATCATGCAGACTTCGCGAAAGAGCAGGCCGGCAGCCTTCGCAGCGGCACTCTTGGCTCCGGCGCTTGATTACGCGCTGGGCAATATGACGCCGAGCCTTATCGCCTTTTATATGCTGGGTTATTTTCTTACTGCCGTTATATGGTCCGGCAGTAAGAAGAGCATCGTCACGGCCGGCCTGTGCGGTCTTGCCCTTTTCCTCCTGCGGACAGCGGGGTATTCTGCCGCCTACATCATCCATAAGGAACTGCCTGCCTGCCAGGCAGTTCTGAAGGTCACGAGGAACGCGTGGTTTATCGGCGGGATATACATTGCCGCAGCCGTCCTTTTCGCTGTTGGAGTAAAAATATCGGCAGCCAAAAGGGCCGCTGAGTAAGAAGGGCTTCCGGCGGCAAAACAGGGGATCAAAGATAACGGAATATATGTATAAGCATGCCGGGGGCGGACCCCGGCATCAGCTATAGTATCCTTCGTGAAGCGGATAGGTGTAAAAGACAGATGATAATCCTTCCCGGCAGGCTTCATCGTAACAATCCAGTGATTCCTGTTCGGTATAGCCGTTCCTGTCCGGGACAAAAACTTCCTCGATATTTACGAGTTCCCAGCCTTCCCGGGCGATATGGGCTTTCGCTGCAATGAGCGCCTCATCCGTCGTCTGTGCTCTGACCCAGATGTTTATGTATGCGCCGCCGAATTCTTTGCTTTCGGCACTGCCTTTTGCCGGAACAGCTTCGGCCATGATATAGTATATATCTGTCATTTTCGTATCCTTTCTTTGCCTGTTCGGGAAAAGGAGGAGGGATATTCAATCTTCCTGCCGTGCGCTGGGCA
>DBXA01000189.1:10367-15020 GCA_002309235.1 Christensenella sp. UBA1224
GCCCAGTGTTTTCTGCATAATGCTACATAGGATTCGTTGCCGCCCAATAAGATCTGTTCACCGGCTTTTATGACTTTGCCGTCAGAGATCCTCGCGTTGCAGGTGGCCTTCTTTCCGCACCAACATACGGTCTTGACCTCTTCAATGGAATCTGCCCATGCAAGCAGCCACTTGCTGCCTTCGAACAGCTCCTGGCGAAAATCGGCCCTGAGGCCGTAAGCGATAACGGGGATATTCAGGACATCCACGATGTAGACGAGCTTTTCCACCTGTTCTTTTGTCAGGAACTGCGCTTCATCTACGATGATGCAGTCATATTCCCTGGGATCTACGGTATCGAGCTCTTCCATAAAAAGACAAGGGGCTTTCAGCCCGCATCTGGATGCTATCAGCTTTTTTCCGTCCCGGGTATCGAGCTGAGGCTTGAGTATCAGACATTTACATCCCCGTTCACGGTAATTGTAATCGACCATGATGGCGTTTGCCGTTTTACTGGAGCCCATTGCTCCATATCGGAAATACAGTTTTGCCATTTGCAGACTCCTTTTGCATGATTCGTATAAGATTGATTATATTAGGAACGCGGGATAGAAGCAACTCAAACCTCGGTCTGTTTTGGGATGTTGCGCAAAAACGCTTCGACGTGTAAAATATCTGCAGGGGGAAAGAAGGATGCATGCAGCGGGTATCATAGCGGAATACAATCCGTTTCACAACGGACACGCGTATCATATCGAGGAGACGAAAAGGCTGACCGGGTGCGACTGCATTATCGCTGTTATGAACGGTTCCTTTTCACAGCGCGGCGAACCTATGCTCCTTGATAAGTTTACCAGGGCGCATATGGCGGTCGCCGGCGGCTGCGATATCGTTGTAGAGCTTCCTGCCTCTTTTGGGCCGAGGCCTGCCGAAATATTCGCTTCAGGCGGCGTTAAGCTGCTTGACGCTATGAATTGTGTGGAATGTATCTCATTCGGCTGTGAAACCGAGAATATCGGCTTACTGGATAAAGCCGTGGATCTGTTGACGCAGGAGCCGGCAGATTTCAGACAGATCATGGCAGAAGGCCTCGGAAGGGGAGAGAGCTTTGCGCGGGCAAGGGGAAATGCGCTTATTGCCTGTCTGGGAGCAGATGGCAGGAAGCTGCTGGAACCCAATGCCTCATTGGCCATTGAGTATATGCGCGCTCTTCGCTGTATACACAGCCCGATCAAGCCTGTTGTGATAGGCAGGACAGTTCCGCATAACAGCGGAGAGATCGGGATATATTCGTCTGCATCGGCTGTCAGGGAAGCAGTATATTCACGCGATTTGCAAGCGGTAAAAAATGCAGTGCCAAATAGGGTTTATGAACTGCTGACAGAAAATGAAGGCGCCGTTACGGAGCCGGGTGCCCTTGACACGGCGGTGCTGTACGCACTGCGGCGTATGGACGCGAATGATCTTCGCGCCCTGCCGGATGTGACGGAGGGCCTTGAAAACAGGCTGCTCAAAGCTTCCGGCCGGTACGGTACGAGACAGGATATACTCATGGCGTGCAAATGCAAGAGATATTCCTATACAAGGCTGTCGCGGATACTGATCCATGCACTTTTGGGGAATACGCAGAGGTCGCTCGACCGGCTTTGCGAGCCATCGTACATCAGAGTGCTTTCGGTAAAAAAAGGGTCTGAAAAGTATCTTGCAGAGCTTGTAAAGCACGCGAAGCTTCCGGTGATCACAAATCCGGTTGGCATAACGGGAATGCCCGGCCTGGAGCTGGATATCCGTTCTGCGGATATCAGGGCCGTATTATCGAAAAAAGCCGGATACAGGATATCCGGCTCGGATTATGCGAATCATCTTGTCTTTCAGCCTTGATCGAAAGGCAGCAGGCTTCCGTCCGAAGCAAATCTTGAGGGGAGGGATGCTCTCAATTGAAGAACGTATACCCCAAGGTTCTCGATGCCGAGGGTCGTTGATGTTCCCTGCTTGACAGCGGCTCCGATCTCCTGCACTGCCTGGAGCATATAATCGTATGTTTTTTCATCGAATATGGAATAAGATGTGCCGTAATTTGCGGTTATCAGCTTGTCAAGCTCGTTGGCGCAGTTCAGGTATTTCTCGATCGTAGGAAGCACATCTCCTGTTATATCGGAATTGGGATAGCCGATCGTGTCGTATTTCGACATGGCGTTGAGAAGCTGCGTGTACTCTGTTGCCGCGATGGAATCGCGGACGGCCTTTGAATCATCGCTCTTTGTTGAGGATTCCATGCCTGAACGCAGGAGCAGTACGGCAAGAACGACGATCACCAGAAAGAGACATACAGGTATATAGACAGGCATTTTCTTACTCTTCGACAAAGAACGGAAAAGATTCATAAACATCCTCCTTTGGACGAATATAATGTATATATTCGGGTTTTTGAATTGCAAAATGTATGCATATACCAGATATGTATAAAATAATTCTATGAATATCAGGAAAATCCTGCATGCATATAACATTTTACGTATATACATTTTGCATAGTCAATGCATATTACTTCAGGCGAACAAAATTGTGCAATCTGTACGGAAATCAAACCAGTATAACAGGAAACTGAATGAATTTTGAATAATGGGAGGACCTTCTGATGAGAACGAGGCTTTTTCCGGCACTGCATAGGGAGGTATCAGTGCTCACGCTCGGTACACAGGCATTCGGAACGTCGATAACGCTGGAGGAATCCTTCAGGATACTCGACTATTACGTTTCGATAGGCGGTAATTTCCTGGATACAGCAAGACTGTATGGGTATTATGCGGAAAATGTGCAAGGCGTTTCTGAATATGTGATAGGGCAGTGGATGAAAACACGAAAAAACAGAAATGATATCATGATCGGAACAAAAGGCGCTCACCCGGAGCTCGGCCATATGGACAGAGGACGCCTTGACAGGCAGAGTATCCTGTCGGATCTCGAAAAAAGCCTGAAAGCATTGGAAACGGATCATGTGGACATTTATTGGCTCCACAGGGACGATGCCGGAAGGCCTGTAGAGGATATCCTTGAAACCTTACATACGATCGTCAGGCAGGGAAAGGCGCTTGCGGTTGGTGCCTCCAACTGGACGGTCGACAGGCTGGAGGCTTCTTTTAAGGCGGCGAAAAAGATGGGCTTTGCGGGCTTTGGCGCTGTACAGCCCCAATGGTCCCTCGCAAGGCAGGAGGTTCTTGAAGACAAGACTCTCGTCCGGATGGATGAAAAGGAATACGCATGGCATCTTGAAAACGGATTGCCTGTCGTTCCGTTTACATCTCAGGCAAAAGGGTTCTATTATAAGCTTGCGGCAGGAGGCATCGACAGTCTCAGCGCAAAAGCGAGAGAGAGGTTTTTATCGGAGAGGAACCTCCGTACCTATGAATTACTGAAGGAGATCTCTAAACGAACGGGCAACGGCATAGGTGCCCTGTCTATCGCTTATCTGACTTCCCAGCCGTTTCCCGTGTATCCCATTGTTGGCTTCTCATCGCTGCTTCAGGCACAGAGTATGGAGGAAGCGGGAAGCATTATGCTCGGCAAAGAGGATCTTGAGCTTCTGAACGATTCCTGCGGGATAGACCGTTTTGCGTGACAGGATCGGGCATGTTCGCTCTTTCTGACTTGCTTTCCAGCAGCATCACGATCATTCTGCATATATCGAGTGTTCCGCCTGAGTGAGACTGTATCCGCAGCTTTTCCGCGCACGCTTCGCGGACTGTACGGTTATAAGCCGTGAGTGCGGCAGGAGTACAGTTCTCAAACAGCTTGATCCCTTTGCAGAGGAGCAATACGTCCCCGAGCGTGTTCGGGCGGGAAGCATAGACGCTATAGAGGGGATCCGGCGTGCATTTTTCCATGAGATATGCACGCATGGCATGGATCCCTTTTTCTGTCGGGATCAATTCGCCGGTTTTGCTGCCGCTCCATACAGCCGTAAGCTCAGGCGTACTGTTTATTGACTTATATGTGTACAGGCCGGCTCCTCTGCTCCGTTTCAAACCCGGGCACAGACGTTCGGCTTCGTTTCTCAGAGGGTGATCAGCGTACATGCCGGAAAGCCTCTTTCAGTGAATCGACTATATCGGATGCTGTCATGGATTCGATGCCGTTTTTGCCTTCTGCGGCTTCACCGGCTATGCCGTGCAGTTCGCATGCGGCGCAGGCGGCCTCAAAAGGCGTGATCCCTCTTGAAAGAAGAGCGCCGCAGATCCCCGTCAGAACATCTCCGCTCCCGCCTCGTGCCATTCCGGCAGTGCCGGCAGTGCTCAAAACGGCTGTGCCTTGCCCGTATATCACGGAGGAAGCTCCTTTGTAGATGACGCATGCTCCGTTGGGAGACAGTTTTATTGCGTTCTCTAAGGGATCATCTCCTGCGGCTCCGAGCCTTGAAGCTTCGCCGGGGTGCGGTGTTATGACGTGCCTCTCACACAGGAGCTCCTTAAGTGTGTGCTCCTGAGAGATGATGTTCAGCGCATCGGCATCTATCACGGCAGGGATACCGGCACCCAGGACAGCCTGTACGATCGCCGGGCTGCATCTTCGCGACAGGCCCGGACCGACAGCTGCTGCGGATTTACCGTTCAGAGCATCGAGCACTGCCGGAAGAGCTTCATCTGCTATGGCCCCGTCCTTTTCGGGCAGCGGGAC
>DBXA01000189.1:15052-17912 GCA_002309235.1 Christensenella sp. UBA1224
ATGGTCACAAGCCCTGCTCCGCTTCGCAATGCTGCTCCGGCACATAGCGCGGCTGCGCCTGCCATCCCGAAGCTTCCCGCAACGATGAGCAGATGCCCGTAATCTCCCTTATGGGTATTTCGCCTGCGTACGGGGATAACGTTTTTCAGATCGGCCTCATCATACTTCTTGAGGAGCATCCCCTGAGGCTTTGCATCTATGCCGATGCTCATTATAGAAACGCTGCCGCATACGTCGAGTCCGTCGTTAAGGAAATGACCGCGTTTGGCATATTGGAATGTCACGGTGCAGTCTGCCTTAACGCAGCCTTCGGCGGCTTTTCCGGTATCGGTATCGAGCCCGGAAGGGATATCGCATGAAAACACTGGGCATCCGTTTGAACGGTCCTGCTCCATCCGCGCCGCGATCTCCCGCGCTTTGGGCGGAAGATTTCCCGAGAAACCGATCCCGAACATGGCGTCGATCCAGGCAGACGGTTTCGGCATTTCGATATCCTTGGCTATGTATACGTTCGGAGTGTTTAAAGCGTTATATCGCATTTCGGAACATGCCGGAGAAAACGGACCTTCCGGGAAGAGCTCTACGATAAAGCTCCGCCCGCCCCGCAGCGCAAAGAGCCTCGCGGTTTCATACCCATCTGAACCATTGCCGCCTTTGCCGCACGCGAATACAGCCGCTTTTCCGGCGGCTCCGCCGATCTCATGACATATGACATCTGCCATTGCCGAAGCAGCGCGTTTTACAAGCTCCGTTTCGGAAACGCCGCTGCGTGTCATATAGTCTTTTTCGATCTTTCGCATCTGGCTGGCTGAAAGCAATACTATCATATTCATAACTCCTTATCCGGCCGGTCGTTCTCACGGAAAACGCTATTCGGGGCTGTAGCCCATGATCCCCCTTACCGATACCTCACCATAGGTCAGTGCTGTTTCTTTCCCTTCATCGGTTTTCATGAGCAGGGAACAATCGTCAAGCAGCTTCAGGGCGATGCCGCGGACCGCATCCCCGTCGCGTTCTGCCTGTATAGGCTTTCCGAGTGTGACCATGCGCTGACTGACAAGGTCCAGTATCCTGCGGCTGTCATTATTATTGATCATGCCGAAGACCTTCTTCAGGTTTTTGACAAGAGAGACGGCGATATCTCCTCTCGCAGGAGCCTTCTTTCCCGTAACCGATTCTATCGAGCATGCCCATGGAAGCCCTTCAAACCGCATGCCGGATACGTTTATGCCGATCCCCACAGCTATATAGTCTATGAGACCGCATGCGTCGAGCCCTGCTTCCGATAAGATACCGCACAGCTTTTTGCCGTCGAGCAGCACATCATTCGGCCATTTGATGGAAGGCGATAAGCCAAACTCCGTCAATGTATCGCAAACGGCGAGAGCGGCACCCATGCTGTAGATCGGTGAATGGGATGCCGGCGTATCCTCGGGTCTTATGATCATTGTCATATAGATGCCCCTGCCTGCATCGGATGACCAATGCCTGTCCATCCTGCCCCTGCCCTTGGTCTGTTCATCGGCAAATACACAGCTGTATTCAACAGCTCCGGCTCTGGCCAGTTCCTTTGCACGGATGTTTGTGGAATCTATCACATCGTGGAATTCACACCCGGGCATGCATGAGATGGCTTTTGCATATTCCTTCTTATCTGTCATGTGCAGCCTCCGTTCCGGTATACTCATATTGTATCCTTTTAGGAGGGCATGTTCAAGCACGACAGAGGCATATGGCAAAAATGAGCATGATGATGTATAATGAGGTAACGTTCCGGATCCCGATTGAAAAGAAAGGGGGAAGACAAATGGAAAATGAGGATATCAAGCTTCTTTGCGATTGGTTTGAGAAGCATAAGGATCACAAGTTGAATTTTATCGAGAAAGAAGCGATCAAGATCGCGGTCAGCAGGGCTTCGACCATCGGAGATCTTCTCAAGGCGGCGCTGAAGCTGCTGAAATAAAACGGAAAGAGGCGCGATTCAGCCTCTTTCCTGGTTTAAAGCGATATCGGCAAAGCGCTGCAGCGACAATGCGTCTTTCGAGGCTTTCAGCACGCTGTCCGTGCCGAAAAAACATTCCTTTCCCCGGATATCCAGGATCAGATCGCTGAGACATGAGCCTTCGTGCGGTTCGGCATCTATTGTACGGACACACTTGTCCCCATCTAAGGCAATGCTGAGAAGGGGGTCTCCGGCTCTGAATTCAAGCCAGCCTTTGGATCCGTAAAAAGAAAATCTCCAGTACCCGGGCAGTGAATAACCTGCCGGGGATGGGGAACTGTAGGATACATCTGCGCAGAGTCCAGCGCCGTTTGCATAACGGAGCATGAATTGCGCGCAATCCCTGAAACCGGGGTCTTTAGCCGCAAAAGCGTTCCACTGTCTGGCGCACAGTATCTTATTGATCTCAAGACCGGTGATCAGTTTGACGGCGTCAAGACCGTGGACGGCGATATCGTTGATCGTGCCGCCGTGTTTTCCCGGTTCGAAGTACCATTTTGGCCGAACGGCGTAGTTCAGCGGATGCTGTCCGGTAAAAACGATATCATGTATTTCTCCGAGACTGCCGCTTTGTACGATATCTGCCGCTGTGCGGACAGCTCTGTCAAAGCGAAGCGACAGCATGCAGCCGAGGCGGAGATTCGAATTATGGCAAAGTGCGCTGATGGTTTCCAGCTCCTCCGGTCTCGTGCAGACAGGTTTATCGGTGATCACATGCTTTCCGGCTTTAAGCGCGTCTATGATCCGCTCGCCCCGGATACCGTAGTAGTCTCCTATGGCTGCGATATCGACCGAGGGATCCTCCAACAGCTCCTGATAGGAGCGGTAGATGTGGTCAAAGTGCTTTTTTGCCTTCGC
>DBXA01000189.1:17981-20802 GCA_002309235.1 Christensenella sp. UBA1224
AGCAGTTCGTATATATGGTCGTGCCTCAAACCCGCAAAAGCGATCTTCATTGCTCTTTATCTCCGCAAAGCAGTTTTTCCCCGGCATCCTTGTCACAGAACATCAAAGCGTCTGCATGCAATCGCATGACCGTCGCCGGTATCTCGGCTGAGATCGGTCCGAAGGCTGTTTTGGCGACGGCTTCGGTCTTGGTAGGCCCGGGTACGGTGCAGATGAGGTGGGCTGCGCGTGTGAGCGCCGGTATCGTCAGGGAAAATGCCTGTTCGGGTACATCTTCGATCGCCGCGAAGCAGCCGTCGTTTACCTGCTGCTGCCTGCAGACGGGGTCGAGCCTGACCACCTTTACTGTCTTCGGGTCGTTGAAGTCAGCCTCCCACGGATCGTTGAAAGCGATATGGGCATTTTCCCCGATCCCCAGGCAAACGATATCGACAGGGTTCTCCAAAAGAAGGCGGGTGTAGCGTTCACATTCCTCATCCGCAGAAAGGGCAGTCCCGTTTATGTAGTTGACGCTGCGGAAAGGAACGAGCGAGAATATATGCTCTTTCAGGTAATGCCCGAAGGATTGAGGCGCGTCAACGGGCAGCCCTCTGTATTCATCCATATGGAAAGCATTGACCCTTTTCCATTCGATGCCGTCTTCTTCGCTCAGAAACCGCAGGGTCTCATTCTGAGAGGGAGCTGCGGCAAATACTGCATTTACGTATTCTTTTTCGGCAAGAAGCTTCTTGAAGATCGCGGCCGCATGCTCGGCAGCAGCTTTTCCCATGGACTCCCTGTCCGTGCAGATGCTGATGCCAAGTCTGCCGGCTTTGATCTGTTTCAGTAACGCCATACCATGAACACCTCGCTTTATGATCTTATCAATGATAGATGTGCCATCTCTTCTTCATCATGGCAAATTCTTCAATGAGGGGCCTGTGCTTTCGTATCAGTTCACAGGCGCTGAGCTTACCCGGGAACTCGTCTGTACCGAGCAGATGATACAGGTGCCCGGAACCCGGCAGGAGACAGGCTTCATTGGGATACATATCAAGTATCGTCTCAAGGAGGAGAAGGCCTGCGGAGAATGCGTCGCTGTCCGGATGCAGGGAATAGACGCGCACGCCGCGGCATACTTCATTTTCCCACTTTGAGAATGTCGGGATGAACCTTGCCGGCAGGAATCCCATGCCCCGGATATCCAAAGACCGCATCCTTTGACATAGCTTGTCCGCATCTATGAACGGGGCGCCTATGATCTCGAAAGGAGTTGTCGTACCTCTCCCTTCGGAAATATTCGTTCCTTCAAAAATGCACGTTCCCGTGTACGTAAGTGCGGTATGGGGGGTAGGCATATTCGGGGAAGGGGATGTCCATACGCAGTCCGTATCTTCCCAGAGCATGTCTCTCTTCCAACCGGAAACGGGAACGATGTGCAGGTCCAGGTCGAGTGAAAGATGTTCTTTGATGTACAGGGCGAATTCTCCGATGGTCAGGGCATATCTTGAAGGAACTGCGTATTCTCCTACAAAGGAATGGAAGCGCTCGTCGAGCATCGTGCCCTGGACAGCAATGCCGCCGAGGGGATCTATCCGGTCAAGCACCACAAAGGTCTTGCCGTATTTTGCGCATTCCTCCATCGCATAGGCCATTGTATAGATGTATGTATAAAAGCGTATCCCGATATCCTGGATATCAACGAGGAAAACATCTATGGTGTCCAGCATTTCCCTTGTCGGCCTCATGGTTTTCCCGTAAAGAGTATAGACATGGACGCCGGTAGCGCTGTCGATCTCGTCTTCCACATCAAGCGCATCCTGGATGTCACCGCGTATCCCATGCTCGCAGCCGAAAAGAGCAGTCAGTTTATAATTGTCATTCAATATGTCGATAGAGCAGGTAAGGCCCGAATCGTAACCGCAGGTGTGTGTCATGAGGCCGAGCCTTTTCCCTTCCAAAAGACCGGAGATGCTCCTCAGGTTGTCGATACCGGGTGCAACATGCGCTTTCATGACGTGATCTTCTTCTTTCCTCTTTTGTTTTTGTCGTTTATATTCTGTACTATTTCAGACGCAAAGTCAATCGGATTTTTCCGCGGCAGGGAAGGAACAGGGAACAGATCTTGCAGGATCCCCGCTGATATCTTGCTGCCTCTTCTCTTGTAAAAAGTGCGCGGGATTGATATAATCTCTATGAGCGGTAGCTTCCGCGGATCACTTCCAATAAAATGCCGAAAGGGGAATACTTATATGATATCCTGGAAGAATCTTGATACGCTTTCCTCATATAAAGAACTGGTTTTGCTGAGGGACAGGGTCGACCTGCCTGATGCTATGGCAGGGGAGAAAGGCGCGGCCAGAGCGAGATCTTTTTCTGTGCCCATGGCCTGCGGACTGACATATAATTACGCAGCAAAAAAAGTCGATGATAAGATCGTCGATACCCTACAGGCCCTCGCGGATGAAGCCCAACTGATCGAAAAGTATGAGGCCCTGTATAACGGTGAGATCATCAATACCGGTGAGAAACGCCGCGTCCTTCATCAGCTGACGCGCGGTCAGCTTGGGGCGGATGTCATCGACGATGGCGTCGACAAGCGGAAATTCTATGTCGAACAGCAGGAAAAGATCGCGGCGTTTGCCGGGAAGGTGCATTCCGGAGAGATCACCAATGCGGCAGGAGAAAAGTTTACGACGGTCGTTCAGATCGGCATCGGCGGGAGCGATCTCGGCCCTCGCGCCATGTATCTTGCCCTTGAAAACTGGGCCAAGGCCAACGGTTCCTTCCGTATGGAGGCCAAGTTCATCTCAAATGTGGATCCGGACGACGCGGCCGGCGT
>DBXA01000075.1:0-1349 GCA_002309235.1 Christensenella sp. UBA1224
GGCTCTCGACTGCGGTCTCAGTCAGGGTTTGACTCTCGATGCCCACAGGGCATCGATTCACTACCAAACCCCGCTTGCGCGCGGCAGTCGCGGCTCTGAAAGTCCACTGGACTTTCATTCAGTACCGCTCCCTTGCTTCGCAAGCTGCATTCTGCGTTCTACATTGGAACAGCCCCTCCATGTGGTAACTCTAGGGGGAAAACCCTGCTCCCCTGTCAACTACCAACTACCAACTACCAACTCCGAATCACTAACCACTATCCACTAACCACTGCTCGCGTAAGCGAGCTACGGCCCTTGGAAGGGGAAAACGCCCCTCCAGGTCGGTACCCCAAGGGAAAGGGAAAAGACCTCTCCAGACTGGGATTCCGGAGGTGCCGAAGGCGCCGTAGGAATCCCTTCCTATTTATATATAAAAAAAGTGTATATATCCCTTCGGTTCTTGCTGTCTGTACGTTATCGGACATACCCGCCGGGGTGACGGTGAAATACCGTAGGGTGACGGTGAAACCTGCTGGGGTGACGGTGAAATACCGTAGGGTGCCCTGGTATACCACGACACGTGCAGCAGGAGCACGACACGTACATGGTATACCACGACACGTGCAGCAGAAGCACGACACGTACATGGTATACCACGACACGTAAACGGCATACCACGACATGAAAAGGGGTATACCACGACATGTAAACGCGTACCACGGCATACCATGTCGTGTCATGTCACAGGAAGGGTATACCATGTCGCATGTCGATAAAAAAGGGATATACCATGTCGCATGTCGATAAACATCAAAACCATGTCGATAAAACGCAGGACCATGTCGATGCATGTCAGTAAACCGGTAGTGCCGGATAGTACCGGATGATCTGTTTTATAGTGCCGGTCAGTGACGATAAGATGTACCTGGTTATTCTTAGGGACAGTAGGGACAGATAAAAAGATATATTTAGGGGCGGATAGGGACGTATAGTAGCCTCCCTGCGGTCGGCGCGATATGTGCCTGTCGGCACGCGATATGCCTTTTAGGCGCGATATGTGTCTCTCGACACGCGATATGCCTCACGTTGTTCGGCGAGCCGGAGTCGCCTTCTCGCTGCCAAAGCACACGAAGTGTGGGAGCGGTCTTGAATGACAGCCCAGTGGGCTGTCAGACCCGCGACGACCGAGCCCGCAGGCGAGACAGTATATCGCGCCGACCGCAGGGAGGCATATCGCGCTGAGCGCAGCGAAGCATTTTTTAGTGCCGGTAGTGCCGGTAAAAAAGATATATATAGTGCCGGATAAGTGCCGGATAGTGACGGATAGTGACGGTAGTGACGGTGAAAAAGGGATATATAGTGACGGT
>DBXA01000075.1:1423-6058 GCA_002309235.1 Christensenella sp. UBA1224
GTCAGTGACGGTAGTGACGGTGAAAAAGGGATATATAGTGACGGTCAGTGACGGTAAAACCTGTTTTCAGTGACGGTTAGTGCCGGTAAACTCGATTTTTAGTGACGGTTAGTGCCGGTAAACTCGATTTTTAGTGACGGTGAAGTGACGGTTAGTGCCGGTAAACTCGTCTTTTAGTGCCAGTTAGTGCCGGTAAACTCATATTTTAGTGCCGGTGAAGTGACGGTCAGTGCCGGTAAACTCATATTTTAGTGACAGTGAAGTGACGGATAGTTTGCCTCCCTGGAAATGTGCCTGTCGGCACGCGATATGCCTTTCAGGCGCGATATGCCTTTCAGGCGCGAAATGCCTTTCAGGCGCGATATGCTTCGCTGCACTCAGCGTGATATGCTGCCTTTGGCAGCGAGTAGGCGACCCCAGCTCGCCGAAACAAAGTGAGGCATATCGCGCTGCCAAAGGCAGCATATCGCGTCTTTAGACATATCGCGCCGCCAACGGCGGCATATCGCGCCGACCATAGGGAGGCATATTTTTCCGTTTCTTCTTTCAAACCGTCATCCCAGGTGATATAATAAAACAGATCAGGGCCTCTTGCTTCTGTCCGCGGCAGAAGCAGGGCGGCTCTTGCTTTTACGCACCGGAAAGGAGACCAACTGCCCATGAGCAGGCAAATGCGCGGACACCTGATCTGTGTGTTCACTTCGCTGATATGGGGTTCCTCTTTCATCGCCACCCGCATCCTGCTGGATACGTTTTCCAATGCCCAGGTCATGCTGCTTCGCTTTATCCCGGCTTACCTTGTGGCGCTTGCGATAGACCGCCATTTTCCAAAGCCGACCCTGCGGGGGGAAGCCCTTTTTGCCCTTCTGGCTTTCACAGGGGTGATGCTTTACCATTTACTGGAAAACACGGCCCTCCAGCTTACGTCTACGGCAAACGCCTCTATCCTCGTGTCGCTTTCCCCACTGTTCACCATGCTGCTCACCTTCCTCTTTCTGCGGGAAGGCTGTTTTACGCGCACGACCGTACTGGGATGCGTCATCGCGATCGTCGGGGTAGTACTGGTCGTGTTCAACGGCACCATCGTCATGCAGATGAACCCGCTGGGCGATCTGTGCGCGCTCGGCGCCGCCCTGTGCTGGGGCTCCTATTCCGTTCTGGTCCGAGTGCTGCAGAAGGAGTATACGAGCACGCTCATCGGCCGCAAGAGCCTTTTCTGGTCCATCGTATTCGTGCTGCCGGTGCTGCTTTTGGAGCATAAGCCCTTCCCCCTATCCTCACTCTGGACGGCAGATAACCTGATTGCTCTGTTCTTCTGCGGGATACTGGCGAGCGGCGTATGCAACGTGGTCGCGAACATCGCGATCGGGTCCATAGGGCCGGTGGCGGCTACGAATTACAATTATTCCCTCCCCTTTATCTCCATGGTCACCGCCCGGCTGATACTGAAGGAGCCCATCAGCGCGATGGGCGCTTTCGGCGCGGTGCTGACGGTGCTCGGCGTTCTGATATCCTCTTATACACCCAGGCATCATCTCCGTTAGAAGCTATTTTCCTCTTTGCCGGAATATCGCGTGGCCTCCTGCGGTGCCCCTGCCCTGCGGCATGTTCAAAAGAAAAAAAAAGGCAGCGTTCCCCGAAAGAAGCGCTGCCTTTTTGCAGCCTGCCCTTGCCCTTATTCGCCCGATCTCCCGAATACCTGCAGGGTATCCATCATGCGGGCGAACCGCACGCCGAAGCCCTCTGCGGCTTCCAGGGAAAAATGCGCTCTCGCGATGCGGCAGCCGTCCTCCGCGGGGATGATATACACCACCTGCAGCTGTTCCGGCATATACTCTCCGCCTATGGCCCCGGAGGCATCGATGCAGATACAGTTGCCCGCGCCGGCGAGCATCCTCTCTTCCGCCGTGATCTCATACTCCTGCGAGAGCTCCTCGTACACTTGATCGGCAGCGGTATCGGCGTCATCTTCGCTGTAAATGATCTCAAGGTAGTTCTCGGGGTTCCGGCTGTCATCGTAGACGGATACAAAGAGCTCGCTATCCGGGCCTGAGATCCTCTCCAGCGCCTCATGATCGAAATCGATCTCGATGCCGATGTTCGCGTTCACGGCATGCTCGTAAGAGACCGTCTCCTCCATGCCCTCCACCATGATGACCGTCTCATACCGTTCCCCGTCAGAAAGTCCGGTCACGGGCTCCCCGTCGGGAACAGAGGCCGTATCCGGCGTCCCATCCGCGTTTTCGGGGTCATGTATCCACCCGGATGCGCCGCGCAGCCCGACCACGAGCCATTCCCCTTCCGTCTTAAGGACGGGCAGGGTGACATCCGCGCCCAGCAGCGCCACCTTGGGCGCCGCCGTGTCGCCCCAGGCGTATACATAGGTCTTCCCCTCCGTACGGTACCAGGCGGGATCGACGGCGATGTAATCCGCGTTCACCCAGCCGGCCGCCTCCGCGTCCACAGCGTCGGAAAGGAAGCATTCCGCCCAGCCGTTTTCCAGCTTCGTCACAATGATGCGCCTGCCGGCCCCCAGCTTCTGTACCGCGGAGGCGTTGGACGCGGGCTCTTTGCGCACGGTCAGGCTTTCGCACAGCACGACGGCGGGAAGGCCGATCTGCCCCTCTCCGTAAGGGGGGATCACCTCCGCCTGCGCGATGGAGGCGCCTGCCAGCGCCAGGATCAGTACGGCAAGTATCGTCTTCACTGTCAGCTTCTTCATGTTCATGATCTCCTTCCGTTTCTTTCTATGATAGGATGGCTTGCTTCCATGCCCTCACCCGGCTTTGCGGGAAGAGCCGTTTCTATTTTAAAGGGCATCCATATACGCCCGGATCTCCCGCATCCTTTCGCTCTGGCGCACGGAGAAAGGGCACCGGCTGTCGCAGTGACCGCATGAGATACAGTCATCCGCGTTTTTTTCGAGGGTCTTATAGTGCTCTGCAGCCAGCGCGTCTCCCGCCTTCGCCAGGTCGTAATATTTGTTCACCAGGCCTATGGGGATCCCCACAGGGCAGGGCTTGCAGTGATCGCAGTAGACGCATCTGCCGATCGCCTTCGGTGGCGCGAAGGAAGCGATGAGGGAATAATCCAGCGCCTCTTCCGGCTGGTCCTCATACCGGAGGAGCTCCTCCACCTCCCGTACGCTCTTCGCGCCGGGAAGGACAGTCAGCACGCCGGGCTTGTCCAGCGCGTACCGGATGCACTGGTACAGCGTGAGCGCCTGCCCGAAGGGAGACCGCGCGGCGCTGAGCAGCTGCCCGCCGGAAAAAGGCTTCATGACCGATATCCCCACGCCTTCCGTTTCGCAGCGGCGGTAGACCTCCGCCCGCTCATCAGGGCTGCCGTTCGCGAACTCCCCCTCCCCGTAATCGTAGGCGGGGTTCACGGAGAACATCAGCATGTCGATCGGCACTTCATCCATGATGCGGCCGATCACCGCCGGCGTATGCGAGGAAAGCCCGATATGGCGGATGATCCCCTGCTCCTTCAGCTTCATGATGTGGTCGTATACGCCGTTCTTCAGGTATGTCTCCCAGTCCGAAAGCTCATCCTGGCAGTGGATGAAGCCGTAATCGATGTAGTCCGTGCGGAGCTCCCTTAGCTGCTTGTCGATGGAGCGTTTGATCGTCTCCAGGTCCAGCGACCAGCCGTAAGTCCCCTGGGAATAATCCGCGCCGAAATGGATCTGGTACAGGATATCCTTCCTGACATCCGCGAAAGCCTCCCCGTACAGGGGGAAAGCCTTCCCATCACCCGCGGCAAGGTCGTAATAGTTGATGCCGCCTTCATAAGCCCTGCGAAGCGCCGGTATCGCCTCGGAAAGAGGGGTTTCCGGCATATAGGCGGAGCCGAGGCCGATCTCGCTGATACGGTCGCCTGTTTTTCGGTTGGTCCTGTATCTCATGGGTCTTCCCTCCTCAAACGCAAAAACGGATCGCGGTTGCCAAACGCGCCGCGGCATGCTACACTTGATATTGTAACCCACAGACCCGGCATGAGGTCAAGTGTTTTTTGGGATGACTGCAGTAATTACCCAAGGGGAATGGAGACCATGACAGGAATGTTCGAAAACAAAGTCGCCGTCATTACCGGCGGCGCGCACGGGATCGGAAAAGCGACGGCGGAAGCCTTCCGGCGGGAAGGGGCCGTCGTCCACATCATCGACGCCCGGCCGGGCGACTGGTTCACAGGGGATATCGGGGATAAGGAAACCCTCGAAAGCTTCGCGCGGCATGTGATACGGGAAAGCGGCCATGTGGATCACCTGATCAACAACGCGCCGCCGCTTATGAAGGGCATCGATGAATGCGGCTATGAGGATTTCGTGCGCGCGCAGCTCGTGGGCGTCGCCGCCCCGTACTATCTGACAAAGCTGTTCCTGCCTTATTTCGGCGAAGGGGCCTCTGTCGTCAATATCTCATCCTCCCGCGACCGCATGAGCCAGCCGCAGACGGAAAGCTATACCGCTGCCAAAGGCGGCATTGCCGCGCTGACCCATGCGCTGGCGATCAGCCTGGCAGGCAAGGTACGCGTCAACAGCATATCCCCCGGCTGGATCGATACCACGGGCAGCGATATCACCGGCGCGGATGCCCTGCAGCAGCCGGCAGGCCGGGTCGGAAAGCCGGAGGA
>DBXA01000075.1:6153-15344 GCA_002309235.1 Christensenella sp. UBA1224
GGGGACCACGGATGGAGCTATGACGGGAAGGGAGAATAAACATGTTGGTACGTAAGCTCATACTTGACGAGATCTTTGCGGCGCAGCAGATCTCATCCATCGCATTTCACATACGGGTGAACGATCAGGAAAAGGAAAGGTACCGCGAGGAGAGCAAAAAAGACACGACGGAAAACTGGGGCGCCTTCGCCGATGACGGCACCCTGATGGCACGTATCGTCAACAACCGTTATGAGTCGTACCTGGACGGCCATGTGATCCGCAACGGCGGCATCGGCGCGGTATCGACGCTGCCGGAGTACAGGGTCGGCGGTGCCGTCAGGGAGATCTTCCGGAGCCTGCTCCCCTCTGCAAGGCGCAGCGGCGAAGTGATATCCACGCTGTATCCCTTCAACCATGAATTCTACCGGAAGGCGGGATACGAAACCATATGCTATAAGAACGTATACCGGATGGCCCCGGGAGTCCTCTCCAGGTACCGTTTTTCCGGCCGGGCCGTCCGCTGGGAACAGGGGCAGCCGGCGGAAGGTTTCGCGCGCCTGTACGAAAGCTTTTCCGCCCGGAACAACCTTTCCATGGTGCGTACGGAGCAGGAAATGGTGAAAAGGCATATGGAGAGCGACTGCTATCGCGACGGGCAGTTCTGCTACCTGCTGTATGAAGGCGAAAAGCCTTGCGCCTATGTCGTCTACAAGGATGTTCCCTCAAAGGAAGGGATCACCTTATCCGTCGCCGATCTCGCATGGGAAGGCAGGGAGGGTCTTCACGCGATACTCGGCTTCCTTTCCAGATTCTCCGCCGATTTCGACAGGATCGAGCTCCCGCTCCCCATGGGGCTGGAACTGTATTCCATACTGCGCAGCGACCGCGCGTACGATATCCAGAAGGCAACGGAGCAAGGCTATATGCTGCGCGTGATAAACGCGCCCGGGCTCCTCTCATCCATCAGGAAGCCCGCAGGAAGCCGTTTTGTCATACAGGTCACAGGCGATGAGATCATCCCGGAGAACAACGGGATATGGGAAGTAAGGGAGGATGCCGTCAGGCCCTCCGAAGAAAAGCCGGATCTCGTCGTATCCGTTCGCGCGCTGGGACAGATGGCGTCAGGCGCCCTAAGCCTTGGCGAAGCGTTCTGCAGGGAGGATGTGCAGATCCTGCAAAATGAGAAAACGCTGGAACAGGTGTTCGTAAGAAAACCCATCTTCGTACAGGATCACTTTTGATCGGCCGTATTTCCGTAAAGTACAAGGGGGATCCTATACAGATCTTCCAAAAACAATTTTCCGGACCTGCAGGAGGGTGTGCCCCGGCAGGTCCGGCTTACGTTTAAAAATCTGTTTGCGAATGGAAGGGTCGCGCAGGTATCTTTTGTTTCCTGAAAAAAGGTTTCAAGCAGGCGATACGGGTACCGCGGGCCTTTACGCCGTCCTGATCTCATCAAGGCTGTACCGTATCACTTCCTCCAGAGGATCATCCTCCGTCGCCATCTCGATCCACGGATGATCCTTAGGGTCAAACGCAGGTTTCGGGTTTTCCTCTGGCGTGACCATGAATTTACCCCTTTCTATATATAGCATCTGTCCGCATAAGAGGATACACTATATTGCGGAAAGAGACAATCGGCAAAGTTACTAAAGTTTACATACTCCTTTTTGCTTACAGTATTACCCATGTTGTAAACTATCCCTTGTTCCGCGGGATCGTTCCATTTTTTCATGCTTGTGCGCGCGCAGGCAGGCCCAACAAAAATGTTTCAGGCCTGCCTTGCGCCGTTTTCGGCGGGAAAGTATAATACAGGTGCCGGCAGACGGTCCGCCGCCGCCAGGTATATAAAGGAGGGTCTTCCCATGATGGAATCCGGAGTGCTTTACGCTGACTGGAAGGAATACGAGGTCGTCTATACGCCGGATGTGGTCTTCGCCCGGCGCGAAACAGGGCCTCTCAGGCTGCAGCTTCTCACACCGGGCCGCACAAACGCACCGCAAAAGCCGCACCCATCACTCTACACGGAGCTTCGCGAACAGGGCGTCCTGCCGCCGATGCCTCAGGCAAAGGACCCGCGCCGCTTCCCACTCATCGTCGATGTGCCGGGCTCCGGCTGGGGCGGCACCACGGGCCATACCCATGTGCCCAAAATGGTCGAGCTGGCGAAGGAAGGTTATGTCGTCGCATCGGTGGAGTACCGCGGCACATTCAAGGATGATGTACGCTTCCCCGCCGCGGTGCAGGATGTAAAGGAAGCGATCCGCTTCCTGCGCGCGCACGCGGATGACTACCTGATCGATGCCGAACGCGTAGCCCTTCTGGGGGATTCCTCCGGCGGTCACACCGCTGCCATGGCGGCTCTGACAGGCAGCGAGGAACGCTTCAACATCGGCGAACACCCGGATATGCCTACGGATGTGCGCAGCTGCGTCATATTCTACGGGCCGAACGATCTTACCAATCTCGTCAGGGACCGCAAGGATGAGCATAAGCAGCTGCGGCCCGGTGAGGACCCATGGCCCTTTGAGCTGCGCGAGATATTCCGCAATGACGCCAATGACGACCCGGCCGGGCACCTCGCGGACGCGAGCCCCATCAACTATATCACGCCGGGTAAGGAGATGCCGCCTTTCCTCTTCCTGAGCGGCGATGAGGATCCGATCATCCCGCTGCGCCAGGGCATGCGCTTCTGCGAAAAAGTGCGCGCCTGCGGCGGCCGGGCGGAGTTTTACCGTATCCTCGGCGCGAAGCACGGCGCAGGATGCTGGACGGCGGATACCATGCGCCTGGTAAAGCAGTTCCTGAAGGCGACGCTTTGAACAGGCGAAGGAAAGATCTGTCCCGATATGATCCATTGACAAGATCCCGTTATCTGCCTATAATTAAATAGCATGCTATATATACGTACCGTGCCATACCGGTCCCTGACGGTACGGGATAGAGGGGCATACCAGCCGGGCGAACGGCTCTTTTTTCGCGAGGCACCGCCCGGCAAAGGGATGTTCCTCTGGGATTTCCGCGCTGAGATAAAGGAGGTTATCGTATTGAAGCAGACAGATTTCAGCCTGAACTGGTATCGCCGCACAGGCGACAAACGCAACCATTTCTTTGCCCCGCCTGCCGTTCAGGAAGGCAAAAAGCCCAAGCCCTTTGTGTTCGGCCCCTTCCGTGCGGAGACGATACCGGACGACGCGGAGAAGGTAGATCTCCCGGATGATTTCATCATAAGCCTTAAGCGCGACCCCGATTCGCTCGGCGGCGGCAGCAACGCCTTTTATCCCGGGGACATGGCAAAATACTGGAAGAACCTCCATATCGGCAGCGATATGAAGGATCAAAAGGTGATCCTGTACCTTGACGGCTCCTATATGAATACGGAGGTGCGGGTGAACGGGTTCATGACGGAGCACCATCCCTACGGCTATACCCCCTGGCAGTTTGACCTGACGCCCTATGTGCACGAAGGGGACAACGTCATCCGCGTAGATGTCCAGTCCCGCCAGCCCTCCACGCGCTGGTATTCCGGCGGCGGCATCTTCCGCGAGGTGCGGCTGCTCACCGGCGGGAAGGTATACATAAACCCCTGGGATTTTTTTGTGACCACCCCCGTCGCGGGGCCTGTTTCCACCGTGCGCGTCGAAGCGCAGGTGACGAGCGACAGGAAGGAAGCGGCTCAGGCAAAGATCGTACTGAAGGTAAACGAAAAGGGAGGAAAGGAAGCAGCCCGCGCAGAGGCATCCCTCTCCCTCATCCCCGGCGGGAAAACGCCCTTTGCCGCTGAGATCTCTGTCCCGGATGCAAAGCTTTGGGATGTGGACGATCCGAATCTGTACGAGCTCACGGCCCAGGTGCTCATAGACGGGAAGGAAGCCGATACGGCAGAGACGACGTTCGGCATACGCTCGATCGAGATCGACGCGAAGGAAGGCTTCCGCCTGAACGGCAAAAAGATGAAGCTCTACGGCGGCTGCTGCCACCACGACAACGGCGCGCTTGGCGCCCGTTCCCTGCGCGCTGCGGAAGAGCGCAAGGTGCGCGCCATGAAGGAAGTGGGCTACAACGCCATCCGCACGGCGCACAACCCCGCGTCCTCCGTACTGCTGGATGTCTGTGATGAATTGGGCATGCTCATACTGGAGGAGACCTTCGACTGCTGGACCGAGGGCAAGAACGTGCTGGACTACCACCTGTACTTCAACGATTGGTGGCAGCGGGATACCGAAGCCATGCTGCGCCGCGACCGCAACCACCCCTGCATATGGTGCTGGTCCATCGGCAACGAGATCATGGAGATCGGAAAAACCTACGGCGTAAAATATTCACAGATGCAGGCGGACTGCATGCGCGCTGTCGATCCTACCCGGCCCGTCATGTCCGCTCTCAACGGGATGGCCGCCATCACATCGGATGAATTCAATTGTGAAGTGGATAAATTCGGCAATGACGAATTCGACCTGCGCAAGGGCAAGAGCCATTATCCTGCCGCCGTGCTCAAGGGCGAGAGCGACCCCTGGGGAGACAGGACGGCCGCCGCGGCAGCTGTCTTCGATGTAGTCGGCCAGAACTACATGCACCGCCGCCTCGCGCACGACGGCGCCAAATTCCCCGGCCGCGTGATCGCGACCACCGAATCCAAGCCCACCGACAGCTACGATGCCTGGCATGTCGTATGGGAAAACCCGCACGTGATAGGCGATTTCATTTGGACAGCGTTTGACAACCTGGGCGAGGCCGGCATGGGCCAGATCTTAAAGCCGGAAACCAACGGCATAGCGCCGCGTGCAGGATGGCCCTGGCTCAACTGCCTGCAGGGCGATTTTGACCTCATCTTCGAGCGCAAGCCGCAGTCCTACTACCGCGCGCTTGTCTGGGGCATCGATAAGGGAACGCACCTGTACTCCAACCCGCCGGAATGGGGCACCGGCCGCCCGTGGGGCAACGGCTGGGGCTGGGAGCCCGTCATCCCCAGCTGGACATGGGATGAGAGCTGGCTGGGAGACCCGTGCCGCGTAGTCGCCTACACCGTAGGAGACGAGGCGGAATTCCTGCTGAACGGAAAGAGCATCGCCCGCGTGCCGGTAGAGCGCTTCTGCGCAGAGGCAGTCGTCCCCTATGAGCCCGGCAGGCTGGAAGTGATCGCCTATGAAAAGGGCGTAAAGATTGGCAGTGACTGCCTGGAGACGACGGGAGAACCCGTCAGCATACGGCTGGAGGCAGACAGAACTTCCATCCGCGCGGACGGATTCGATCTTTCCTTCGTGAAGATCTGGCTGGCAGACAGCAAGGGGCGCCGCGTATACACGCACAGCCGCGACCTGCAGGCAACGGTATCCGGCGCAGGCGTACTGGAAGGCCTCGGCTCCGGCAATCCCTGCACGGAAGAAAACTTCAACACAGGCCATCGCCGCACCTATAAGGGAGCATTGTCCGCCATCGTGCGCTCCAACCGGGAAAAGGGAAGGATACTCCTTACGGTCGCCGCGCCGGGCCTGCCGGCTGAGACGATCGAATTGACCGCGAAGTAAGCCGATAAGAAACGACCTATATTCTGATTTTTTTACGGGAGTGGGAAGAATATGAAACTCGCAAGCGTTCAAAGCCGAAAGACAGACATGGTACACGGGCCGATCCTCAAGGGGATACTGCTCTTCTCACTCCCGATCTTTCTCGGAAGCATCTTCCAGCAGCTCTACAACATGGTGGACAGCATCATCGTAGGCAAGTACGTGAGCGCCAACGCCCTTGCCGCGGTAGGCTCCACCGCGACCATCACCATGATGCTGGTCGGCATCATGATGGGCTTCCCCACCGGCGCAAGCGTGGTCGCCGCGCAGTTTGCAGGTGCGGGAGAGACGGAGAAGATCAAGCGCACCATTTCCACATCCTTTTTCTTCCTGCTGGGCCTTGCGGTGGTGATGACCGTCATAGGGCAGGTGCTGGCCGCGCACATCATGCGCTGGGTAAACGTGCCGGAGGAGGTAATGGCCGATGCGCTCGCCTATTTCCGCATCTACGTCGCCGGAATGGTGTTTCTGGCGCTGTACAACTTTTTCTCCGCCTTCCTGCGCGCATTGGGAGACAGCGTAACGCCGCTGATCTTCCTCATCATCTCATCGCTTCTCAATATCGCAGGGGATCTGTTCTTTGTACTGGTTCTGCACCTGGATGTACCGGGTGTCGCCATCGCTACAGTGCTCGCGCAGGCGATATCGGTAGTCCTGTGCTTTATCCACGTATCCCGCACATCGCCGTACTTTAAGTTTCAAAAAGGGGAATTCGTCTTTGACCGCACGCTTCTCAAGGATATCCTCCGGCTCGGTCTCCCCTCCTCCATACAGGCCAGCATCACCAGCCTCGGCATGGTAATGGTACAGGGGCTCATCAATTCCTACGGAACGATCAGCATGGCCGCTTATACGGCCGCCAATAAGATGGAACAGATCTGCGGGCAGCCGATCAACGGCGTTGCCATGGCCCTGTCCCTCTTCGTCGGGCAGAATATCGGGGCAGGCGACAGGGTCAGGGCAAAGAAAGGCCTGAGGTATTCCCTCTGCGTTGTCGTAGGCGTTTCCGCCGTCATGTCCGCCGTCATCTATTTCGCCGGGAGCTCCATCATGCGCCTGTTCGTGAATGATACGGACGCAGAGGTGATCCAGGTCGGCACAAGGTTCATGCGCATATGGGCGCCGCTCCTGTTCGGGCATGTCTTCGGGCAATGCTTCGTATCCTTCCTGCGCGGGGCGGGCGATTCCCTGAACGCCATGATATCCATGTTCTTTGATCTCGGCGTGCGTACGATCATGGCTTATGTGTTCGCCCTCGCCTGCGGCTTGGGCTTTATGGGGATCGCCTGGTCGATACCGTGCGGCTGGTTCGGCAGCTCCATCTATGCGCTCATCATGTATTACACCGGCATCTGGAAGCGCAAGGCAGTCGTCCGGAAATAAGGCTCACTCCGCCTGTATCCCATAGCTCTCGAGCATCCACACGCCCACTTCATGCATGAGGCCGATCTGCTTCTGCTGGAAGGCGAGGGGAAGCGATGAGAGCCTGTCCCCATCCTTCACATTGCGCCTGTACCACGGCCAGGAGTTTGCCCGCCGTATGGTATTGCTGCCTTCAAATGTAAAATCGCCCTTATAGCCGGAATCGATGAGGCCGCGCAGCACATCGTCAAAATTCGTCGTACCGGACATGGGCATGAGGTGCGCGTCCGTATTGCCTTCGTTATCCTGGATGTGAAGGGCATGCAGCTCTTCCCCCATATCCATGATATCGGTATACTGGTCGCGGCCTTCGACATTCCCGTGCCCCGTATCCCAGTTGATATGCAGCCTCGGGATACCGGCTTCCTGTACAAAATCCCTCATATCCCGGCCTGTACGGAGAAAATACTCCGGGTTCCAGGCTCTTGCGCTGTTTTCGGTGAGCATATCGACGGCGTACTTTTCCGCGTCCTCCTCAAAGATGCGGTAGAAGGCGATATTCTGAGTGCGGAATTCCGCCTCCGAAGGCCCGCAGCCCGCCGCGTGTATGACGGTATGCGGTATCCCGAGCATCGCGCACGCTTCGATCGAGCGCTTCGTAGCGAGTATCAGGGCATCCCTTTCCTCACCGGGCGTGAAATGAACGCCATCCGGCGAATGCGCCTGGCAAAAATCAAAGCCGTATCTTTCGGCCGCCTTCAGGCTGTCCTCTACTTCCTTCTTCCATCCGTCGCCCGGGGAGATCCATGGCGATCCCTTGTAGATGATCGAATAGAAGGACATATCGATATGCCGAAAGCCGGTCACCTCCATCACTTCCAGAGGGGCCGCAATGCTGCGGTCGCTGCAATATGCAACGAAATCGCCTGTCGTCGTCGCAAGCTTCATATCTGTACACCTCATCCTGTCTGTTCGTTTCACGCAGGGAAGGTTTATCCGGCCTTCCCGCCGGCATTACATTATTATATACTGGTATTATTACAGATCAAACGGTATAATATACACCGCATGCAATTATTGAAAAAGGAGCGTCAAAAAAAACATATATGGACCGGCGAACCGTCATCATCCAATGGATCCGCATCGTATCGGGGCTGTTGGTATTCTCCCTGGGCGTGCACCTTACGATCTATGCGAATATTGGGCTTGCCCCCTGGGACTGCCTCGGCATGGGGGTCGCCAAACATACGCCTCTGAATTACGGGGCGGCAATGACGATCATGGCCGTGGTTATCCTCGTCATCGATCTTCTGTTGGGAGAGCGCATCGGATACGGAACCGTCATCGATGCCCTCCTGACCGGGAATTTCGTTCAATTGTTCAACGATCTCAACCCTTTTCCGGAAAACGATTCCGTATGGCTGGGCATCGCGATCATGCTGATCGGCTTCGTGTTTATGGCATTGGGCATGTGGGTCTATATGAAAGCTGCACAAGGCTGCGGCCCGAGGGACTCCTTGCTCGTCGGCCTTGGGAAGCGTCTCAGCCGGCTGCCGATCGGAATGGTCGAGATCCTTTTATGGTCAGTAGTCCTTCTATCGGGGTGGCTGCTGGGCGGTCCTGTCGGGATCGGTACGCTGATCAGCACCTTCGGCGCCGGTGCCGTGATGCAGGCGGTTTATACCATCCTTCATTTTGACCCCAGGAGTATTCACCATAGGGATCTGGGCGATGTCACGAGGATCCTCCTTCAGCGCGGCCGCGTATAAAAGATCGCATTCCGAAAAAAGCCCTGCCCGCAGTGCCGGCCATCCGGTTTCGCGGGCAGGGTCTTTCATATCATTCGATACCGGTCAGATCAAAGGAAGAAAGCCATCTGGCCGCCGTCTCACAGGCTCCCTTCAGGCACTCCTCGTCAAAAGGCGTGGCAAGCCCGGCGTTTTTCAGGAGATCCGTAAACGTACGGCTGCCGCCCTGGGCTGTATACGCCATGTAGCGCTTCCAGGCATCCTCCGGGTCCTTCTGGATCATGGACCAGAATTGCAGGGCGACGGTCTGGGCCAGGCAGTAGTCGATATAGTAGAACGGCACTTCATAGATATGGATCTGGCGCTGCCAGTTCTCACCGTCCGAATAGAAGGGGATCTCGCCATCCAGTCTGATCCACGGCATGTAGATGCCCATCAGGCGCTTCCACTCGGCATGCCGCCCGGCAGGCGTCAGCTCCGGATGCTCGTAGATGATGTGCTGGAAATGATCCACCATCGTGCCGTAGGGGAT
>DBXA01000055.1:0-1848 GCA_002309235.1 Christensenella sp. UBA1224
GCATCCGCATGGCGCTGTTCAACTATGCTTACGGTACAAACGGGATCGTTGTGCCGCGGGGAAAAACCTATACGGTAAACCTGCTTTCTCAAAAGGAAAAGTTCCTATCTGATGTGAGGGAGGCGGAGGAAAACGCGGATATCACATTATGCTTTCTTCACATGGGAGACGAATACCGGCATACGCCGAACACTTTTCAGGTAAAATACGCAAAAGAGCTTATCGATGCCGGAGCGGATGTGCTGATCTGTTCACATCCGCATGTGGTGCAGCCATACGGTGTTGTGACGACGGACAACGGCAACACGGGGCTGGTGTTCTTTTCCTGCGGGAACTTCATCTCCGGGCAGGGAACGGCGCCGTGCCTCTTGGGCGGGCTTGCGGAGGTAACGGTCACAAAAACGAAGGGACCGGAAGGAAGCTTTACCGAAGTGACCTCCTTTGACTTTGTCCCCACCGTGATCCATTTTGACAGAAAGAGCGTAAGCGTGTACCTTTTGGAGGACTATACGGATGAACTCGCATCCGAGCACTCGATCCGGGAATGGGATCCCTCTTTCAGAACGGATTCCTTGTGGAAGCTATGGAACGAGACCATGTCGATCGGAATACAGTAATGGGGAAAGAATCCATATTTGAAAGGATGGGGGTCAACATGGGAAAGACGGTCATTACGCGCATGGAAAACCTGAAGGGCACAGCGCGCGGCGGGGGGAACGGATTCGGGTATACAAAATACTTTGCCGGGTCCGGGGAACACAGCAAGGTCAGCTTTTACGAGCTGCCCCCGCTGCATTCCAATTATCCGTACCACTGGCACTGTGACTGTGATGAAGTCTTTTATATCATCTCCGGGGAAGGCATCCTGAAGACGCCGGAGGGGGAAAGGCAGATCAGAGCGGGAGATCTGATCATCTGTCCCTGCGGTGAGGAAGGAGCGCACAGGCTCACCAATACCTCCGGTACAGAGGTGCTCAGGTACATCGATTTTGATACCGTGTGCAAGCGAGATGTCTGCATCTACCCGGATTCGCAAAAGGTGGGCATCTGGGGCGAGACGCTCAACAAAGTGTACCGCATCGGCGATGGCGTGGATTATTATGAAGGTGAAGCGTCGGGGGAGTACAGCCCGTCGTAAACACCAAAAACAGGCTGCTATTTTAACAAAGAAATGGCAGCATTCTTTCTTTGCCTCAAAGTGATGGTTGATCCTTGTAATTTGCTGTTTTCAGCATTTCTATATTCGATTCGGCATCCTGATACAACTGTTGGTTGTAAAATCCCCAAACAAGTTCATGTGGACTTCCTCTGTTTCTTATTATATACTCATATCGAACCGGTTACAAAAAGAGCTCAAAGGAGACCATACATGAATATCGGAGCAAAAATCAGAGAACTTCGCAAAGAAAAAAAGATGACACAGGAAGAACTGGCGGAATACCTGCATATTTCATCTCAGGCCGTGAGCAAATGGGAAACAGGTGCATCCAGTCCCGACATCGATACCCTGCCGAAGCTTGCAATCTGCTTCGGAACGTCACTTGATAACCTTCTTGATTTCGACCAGAGTAAACTTGACGCGGCGATTGAAGCGATCCTTCTCGAAAGCGGACGCGGCGGAAATGATCCCGCAAGATCAGAAGCGGTCCTGAGAAAAGCGCTCGAAAAGTATCCGAACAACGATCTGCTTTTAACGTGCATTTTGGAAGACATAGAACAGCAAAACCATGACGGTTCAAGAAATACGGAAATCATTGAAACCGGCGAACGCATCCTCAGCTGTACGAAGGACGATTCGAACCGTATCGATGTTTACCGTGCCATGGCAGAGACTTACCATAAGATGGG
>DBXA01000055.1:1859-20331 GCA_002309235.1 Christensenella sp. UBA1224
AGTACCTTGAAAAGATTCCTGCCGTAAACTTTATGTACTACGAGATCGCAGCGGCAATCAAGCACGGTCCCGATCGTATCAAAAACATCGAATGCGCCGAAGATCTTTGCATCGACAAGCTCATCTGCATGCTTTGGATGCGCCGTCTTGAGGCAAAAACCTCACAGGAAACCGCCGCAATCGACGAGCAGGCTCGGGCTTTATTCGAGTGCTTTAAATGTTTTCCGATGTATCAACAGTGCGCAGAAATCATGGAAGATCTCTGGAACAGCGGGAAGATCATGGAAATCTATTGAGGAAGACAAAAGCAGTCTTCCATACTACGTTACGAAATTTACGATTCCCCTCATTTGTTAAAATTACATTCTTTAGCCAGAAAGATAACAGACAAAAGACTACCTTTTGAATCTGTCGTTCGTTTTGAATGATCGACAGGCCGCGCCGCAAATGCAGCAAACAGGGGTTTGGGGGATGTACCCCAAACCCCTGTGGCGTATCGATGGTATTATTTGCCTGAGCTCAGTCCTGGCCGTTAAGGACTACGATGGTATGCACCATGTTGTCGAACCTGTGTCCGAAGCCTTCCGCGGCTTCAAAGGCGCAGTGCGCCTCGGCGATGATGCTGCCTTCACCTGCGGGGATGATATATACCGACTGGAGCTGATCGGGTGTACCTTTGCCGCCTTTCGCTTCGGACGCATCGATCCGCGTGCAGGTTCCCGCGCCGTCAAGCGTCAGCGATTCCACGATGATGTCATAATCCTTTGAAAGCGCCTCACCGACGGAAACGGCGGCGGTATCGGCATTTTCCTCGCTGTATGTCACTTTGAGGTAATTCTCGGGGTTATCCATATCGTCATAAAGAGAGACAAAGCATTCGCTTTCCGGTTCGCGGAGCCTTACGAAATTCTCATAATCGTAAGCCATCTCGAACCCGAGAGCATCGCTGCGGATATGCTCATACTTTACGGTCTCCTCCATGCCCTCGAGCATGATGGTTCCTTCAAAACGTTCGCCGCTCTCTATGACATTGATCCATCCCTCCGCGCCGTTCAGGCCTACGGCGATCCACTCGCCTTCATCCTTCAGAATGGCCAGGAGCGTATACTCATCCAGCACATCGAGTACGGGAGCCAAAGTATCTTTCTGCGTATATACGGGCGTTTCCGCTTCGGTCATGTACCATGCCGGATCGATCAGAAGAGAATCGGTGCTTACCCAACCGGAAGCAGAGTCTTCAGAATCGCCGAGAACACCGCGTGCCCAGGCACCTGCCTGTTCTGTCACTATGATGTGATCGCCGAATTGCAATGTCTCTACAGCTTTGGAAGAACTGTCAGCCTTCTCATATACAGTAAGCTGTTCGCTCAGTACCACGGCGCCGGTACCGATCTGACCTTCGCCGGAAGGCGGGATGATCTGCGCGTATGCGGTTCCAATGCTTCCTGCCAGGAGGATCAGTGTTGTCAGTATTGCCAGCCAGGTGTTTTTCTTCATGTTCGTCATTCCCCTTTTATAATAATTATCGATCAGGATATCACATAAGACGTTGAACCCTTTCAATGTGTTGCATCTTACATATGTTTATACTGCCCAAAAATCGATATGGCAGCATCGGCTATTCTGCATACGGTATGCATATAGGCATGTCAAATACCAAAAAATGCTGAATTGACACGAATTTTGGGAGTTCCCGCCTTTCCTGTGCCCTTAGACTGTTTACCAACAAATAACGATAAATGGCATATCATCCTCAAGGATATCCTGCAGAGCGGATCATACCGCAGGCGATTCAGGCTTAAGCAGGACAGCTGATTTGGAGAAGCCTGCATTAGATACGTGTTCCGGAAGACAGGATCGTTTCAATAAATAAACAAAAGTTAAACACAACGGACTGAATATTTATTTGACAATATACATATTAATGGCTATAATATACGCAATCGATGCATAATTATAAATTGCGACGACCTGCGAAGGGAAAAGGAGCATCGCCATGAAAACGACATTTGCTTATGACCACTATTATCTCCAGGAGGAGATAGAAGAGCATGTAAAAAAACTTGCGGAAAAGTATCCCCAGCTGGTGGATTATGAATACCTGCTGGAAACGCCGGATAAGCATCACATCATTGCCGTGACGCTTACCAACAAGGCTACCGGCGCCGCCAAAGACAAGCCTGCCTTCCATATCGACGGCAACACCCATGCGGGTGAGGTGACCGGCATGATGGCGGCCATGCACGCCATGGACAGCTTTGTCACCAATTACGGTGAGGATGAGAAGATCACCTTTATACTGGACCATATGGCGGTCTACATCATCCCCAGCGTTTCTCCGGACGGCTCTCAGACTTACCTTACCACCGGCTACAGGCTGCGCAGCGTGAACCGCGCCTATTACGAGCAGGGAGACGGCTTGCAGCAGGAGGATTTGGACGGAGACGGCGTGATCCGCATGATGCGGGTGAAGAACCCCTACGGCGCCTGGAAAAAGGACCCGGAGAAGGAAGATTGCATGCTGCGCCGCGCGCCGGACGATACCTGCGGAGAGTTCTATGACATCTATGCCGAAGGATGCCTGGAAGGCGCATATGACGGCGTTGAGCCCAAGATCCAGAAGGAGAAGTACGGGCGGGACTTCAACCGCAATTACCCCTATGGCTGGTTCCCGGAAGCAAGGCAGCCCGGCGCGGGTGAATACCCGCTGTGCAATCCGGAGACGAAGGCCCTGGCGGAATGGATCATCAACCACCCCAATATCGGTTCCGTTGCCACCAACCATACCTCCGGCGGCATGCTTCTGACGGTACCCGGCACATATCCGGAAAAGAAAGCTCCTGTGGAAGATATGAAGCTGATCAACGCTATCGGCGAGATGGGCACGAAGGCAACAGGATACGTGCATGTGAACATCTACGATACCTTTACCGTGGATAAGGATCATTATTCCTCCGGCGCCTTTGACGATTACTGCTATGAGACCCAGGGCATATACGCTATGACGCTGGAGCTGTGGGATCTGGATCAGCGCTGCGGCGTGAAATTCCGCTGGGATGCCAAGCCCTGGGAGGATGCCGATGCGGAGAACTTCGCCAAGAGACTTGCTTGGGTGAAGGACAACGCGCCGGAGATGTTCATGCCCTGGAAGGAATTTGAGCATCCGCAGCTGGGAAAGGTGGAGATCGGGGGCTTCAACTTCAAGTTTACGGTGCAGAATCCGCCGCCATCCCTTCTCAAGCAGGAATGTGAAAAGATCACCGCTTATATGGTAGAATGGGCACAGGCGATGCCGCGATTGGTTATCGACAATGTGACCGTTACAGATCTTGGCGGAGATATCTATAAGGTAGAGGCTGTCGTATCCAACGCCGGATACCTGCCCACGTACCTGAGCCAGAAGGCGAAGATGCTGAAAACGGCAAAGCCCGTAAAGGTTTCCATAGATGCGGCGGATAAGGTGATATCAGGCGATGCGGAAACGGATATCGGAGATCTTTCCTCCTACGGGCTCACCGTTACCGGAGCGCGCTTCTACGGTAACTTTGCGACCATGGCCAACAAAGGGATCAGCAAAAAGGTGACGTGGCTCCTTAAGGGCAAACAGGATACCGTGACTGTAACGGCATCCACGCCAAAGGGTGGCATAGTGTCAAAGACGGTAAAGCTGTAACGGGGCGTTGATGAATGCAGGCCGGGTGCTCAGCGCGAAACGGCTGATTTTGCAGACCAAGTGTCCAATGTGTCCAAACCCTTGAATCTCAATAAAAAACGAAGGATACATTGAGATCGGGCTAACAAAAGGCAGTACTGTCATCTGACAACAGAGAACAAAAAGAACGCCTTCCCGCGTGAAGACGTTCTTTTTATACTTATCGCTTCGGGAGTGATCCTGTTCACAAGTTCACAGGAACACACCATTTCCCCCGCTCCTCTGTCAAACCACCCGCGTCATGGAAAGTACCTGCTGGCGGCGCTCGAATCCATCAAACGGGATAGGACGTTTGTCCGTCTCGCATTCGCCTGTCTGGCTGTCAAAGGGATCGCGCCTTGTGAAAGCGCGTGGCGGTATGAACTTTGCCATGTAGGCACGGTTGGCGGGCATGCGGCAAACATCGATATTGCCGAAGAAGAAGCGGCGCCGCGCCTCATCCTTGCGCCGCAGGCCGCCGCCCCCGAAGGAGGGATCTGCGAACAGCCAGCCATATTTTTCCGTATAAAACTGAGCCCAATCGTGACAGCCTGCGCCTTCCGGCTCACAGGTGAGCCCGCTCTGCCAGCGGGCAGGTATGCCCGATATGCGGCATAGAGCGATGAAGAGCAGGGCCTGCACGCCGCAGTCTCCCCGCAGGTTCAGCGCGCAGTATTCCGCGATATCGTCCATCAGTGCGTAGGATGGCATATAGGAATAGCGTACATGGCAGGTGATGTAATCGTAGAAATTACGCGCAATGAGGAAGGGATCTTCCTCGCCGGCCCGAAGCTCTTCCGCAAGCCACCTTAGGTAGGGGCTGAACCGGATGTGGGGGAGCAGCTCTTCAGTGTCTTCATCGCGAACAGGCAGCGCATCCGGGTAGAATATCGTTTTGTCTCTTGGCGGGTTCCAGCCGTCGATATAGCGCACAGTGTTCGTGAAGGCGTATTCCACATAAAACTCTTCGTTCTTCTCAAGCTTTTCCCGGAAGCAGACCGTCCTCTGCGGGGCATCCTCCGGAGCGATCGTATAGCCGGGGTGCGATGTGCCGAGTATGCGGATATCGCTGATCTGCGCGGCTTTAGCGGGTATCGGAAGATGCGCGGTATATACCTCGCCGGGCACGAATTGCTCATCCTTTACGCGCATGGAAGCGCGCATGTAAAAGCGGGCGGAGGCAAGGCCCTTATCCCGCTGCGCCTTGATATTTGCCCCGGTCACGTCGTCCGATATCTGTCTGGGACCTGCGCCAAGCTCCGGGTGCATCTTGCAGATGGCGGCATCCTGATCGATGAAATAGCGTTTTTCCCCGCCGAAATAGTGGAAATCCGCGCTGCCGTCCAGTTCGAATGCCTCGAATTGTTCCCAGGTAAGGTCCTTTTTCAGGGCCTTCAGGCGGTCAAAGGCTTCCTGCCGGGTATAGGGGTAATCACTTTCCAGGCGGTAAATACGCTCCTTTTCAAGGAGCAGCCTTTCCCTCAGCGCCCGGGTACAATCCCCCGCAAGGCGGGTATCGATGAGCCTTACGGCAAAATCAAGGTCGCCTGCTTCTTTCGCGCGGGCGATGTTTTCCGGGAGCCCTATTTTCAGATAAGAGATATCGGGCATGGTCTTATTCTCCGAACATCGCGTCGATGAATTCCTTTGCTTCAAAGGGCTGCAGGTCATCCAGCTGCTCGCCTACGCCGATATAGCGTACCGGAAGTCCCAGTTCCTGCCGGATCGCGATGGCGATGCCGCCCTTTGCCGTGCCGTCGAGCTTGGTGAGGATGATGCCGTCAAGCTGGGCTACATCTCGGAATACCTGCGCCTGGGTGAGGCCGTTCTGACCGGTGGTCGCGTCGATCACGAGCAGGGCTTTGATGGATGCCTCCGGGTAATCGCGCGCGGCGATGCGGGAGATCTTTTTGAGCTCCTCCATCAGGTGTGCCTTGTTGTGCAGACGGCCGGCGGTATCGACTATCAGGACATCCGCATGATTTCCCTTGGCGGCTTGTATGCCGTCGAAGACTACGGAAGCCGGGTCGGCTCCCTCGGCCCGCTTGACGATGGGTACGTTCGCCCTTTCCGCCCAGACGGTCAGCTGGTCGGCCGCAGCGGCGCGGAAGGTATCCGCGGCGCATATGATCACCTTGCGTCCAACAGTCTTGAAGCGGGCTGCAAGCTTGCCGATGGAGGTGGTCTTGCCTACGCCGTTCACACCTATGACGAGCAGCACCATCGGGCTCTCCAGGCGCATGGGCTCGGAACCCATTGTTTCAGCAAGGATATCCTTGAGTATGCCGCGGGCCTTTGCGGGGTCGCCTATCTTTTCACCCTCGCATTTTGCACGCAGCTTTGCAACGGCGCCTTCTGCTGCAGTTACGCCGACATCCGCCATGATCAGGATATCGGTAAGGTCCTCATAAAAGTCGTCATCAAGCTCCTTATAGGCCTGGGTGAGCTCGTCCATGCGCCCGGATACGTTGTCCCGGGTGCGGGTCAGGCCCTGTTTGATCTTGGCAAAAAGTCCCATGGAAAAAGCATCCTCCTTCGCGTGCCCGGGTGTCAATTCTTGGCTGCAGCTTTCGTAGCCTCCCAGACCTCGTAATCGAAGTCCATCGCCTCATAGTCGAATATCTGCCAGGCTTCCTTCTTGGAGTTGTACATGAAGTACAGGCGGTAGGTGATCGGGTATCTGGCTGCCTTGCCCTTGGAGGTATACATGGTGAAGACCATCTGGGCGTTGCAGCAGAAGCAGGTATCGGAGAATTTGTAATAATTCCAGGTGGTTTCATCGTCAAAGGCGATGCGCGCATGCGGCGTGAACCACTTGTCATCATAGCTGTCGATGTAGGAGGCCATCCGGGAAGAGGGCAGCACATACTTTAAGGCGTTCGCTCGGGAGCCGTCCTCGGAGATGAAGGTGCAATAGGCCTTGAGAGCCGTGATCACGTAGTCATTGTACTTGGGCTTGGCGTATTCATCGATATACTCCAGGTCCATATAGAGGTTTCTGCCGGTCTCGTCGCTCTGCTTGAGATCGGCCTCTTTCTCGTTCGGATCGACCGCGCGGATCTCCAGGTTGCCGAAGTGGGAGCGGAAGGTGTATACCCTGTATTCCGGGGTGTAAAAGTTGGTGGGCAGCTTCACGCCGGAGGCGAAGGTGGCGATATGGTCCTCGGTGATAAAATCATCGGAAAGTGCCGTACCGTTCACGTATACAGTATAGTTGGAGAGCACCTTCGCGGTATAGGTGGCGGTCGGCGCAGGGATATCGAGCGTCATGGAATCGAATTCCCACTGGTCGAAGCCGTGCTCGCTCTTTTCATCCTTGAGCTTCAGCGTGAATTCGGAGAAGGTGGCGCCGTCCGCTCTTGCGATATAGCGCTTGCGATCCTTGGAGGATTTGCTCTCGCGGTCGATCTTGCAGGTGATCTCTTTCCCCTCGAGAAGGGAGGCGACGTATTTCTCGTAGTCCGCGCGCGTCTCGTAATCGTAAAGCTCTATCGTGCCCGTCAAGTCCAGCATGGCGGAGATATCGCCCTTTTCGTAGATATCGATGTATTTCTGCGCTGCGTATTTGGGCTGTACGGCCTCGTAATCCTCGCAATAATCCCAGAGCCACACGCAGCCGTAGGCGATCGCGCCGAGGGCACATATGACGAGAGCCCAATATATCGTATAAAAAACGGGAAAACCGCGTTTCTTTCCCTTTTTCTTTTTGGTCATGGCGGGCCTTCCTCCTTATTTCACGATCCAGGTTGTGGGTATCTTGCGCGTTCCGTAAAGGCTAGCACTGTCGTTGATGAGCTCCCCATCATAGTACATGAAGGAGGATGTGCCGCCGTCCAGGTTCGCGGCGTTGACCGCGCCGAATTGCAGGAAGATATCGATGAGGTCCGCGTAGGTAGCGCCAAGGGCGTTTACCTTGCGTCCGTTGACGACCAGCAGCAATATCGCGCCGTCTCCGCGCTGGCCGATAGCCGTCCGCGGGTTCAGGGAGCCCACACCGGAGACCTCCATGCCCTTACCGTTCTTCACGAGCACCGGGCCGAAAGTGACCGCATCGCGGATGCCCTTGTCGTATGCGGTCGAGGCACTCATGGTGCCGAAGACAAGCTTGTTTTCCTTTGTAAGGCCAATGACGACATTGTTGGCGCCGCCGCCGTTGCGCCATACGATCTTACCCTGGGAGATCACGGGCCCGATAGGCGTGCCGCCGTCGCCCATGCCGTTCGCGTCGGCAAAGCCGCCGGCGTTGATCGCGCCGATAGCGCCGTATTTTTCGGCGATCTTGGCAAGCTGCATGCCTGCCTGGCTGCCAAGGCCGTTGGATACGCCCACGCTCACGCGGGAAGGATCCTTCACGATCATCATATAGCCGTTATAGGTGGCGCCTTTCACGGCTACGATCTCTATATCCTTCTCTTCCGTTTCGCCCTGATCATCTCCGCCGGAGCCGTTATCGCCATCGTCTTCCTCCGCGGCGATCGTTACCAGCGATGTATCTACCTCGTCGTCTGTCACCTGTATGCTGTTGCGCGCCTTGATCGCTTCTACTTCCTCATCGGTGAAGTAGATGTACGGAGCGAATTTCGCCGCGCTGGATTCCAGCGCCATACCCACAGCCTGATCCGACAGAGTCGGGGACGGGCCTTTTGCGAGTACCGCAGCGCCTGCCACAGCCGCGATGGCGACCAGGAAAACGATGGTGAACAGCACGAGCAGCGTCCGCCGGAACGCACGCCAGAACGCCCTTACGCGTCTGCGGTGTTTCTTGCGGGCGTAATATTCCTTGGAATGTTTTTTAGCCATGGTGGGATGATTCTCCTTGACATATGATCGTATCGCCGCGCTTCCGGCACGGCAGGGAATAACCAGACATTATATTATAGCATGAACGTTCATCCGTGTCCATCCTGCGTGTGTTTTCATTCAGGGGGTTAAAGCCTCAGATCATGCGAGACAACCGGCAAGATACGTGCTACAATACACGTGACAGGAGTGAGTGATCTATGGATATTTTCGTATGTATCAAGCAAGTGCCTGCCACCAATAAAGTTGAGGTGGATGAAAAGACGGGTGTCCTGAAGCGCAGCGGTGTCGCGAGCAAGATGAATCCCTATGACCTGTACGCCCTCGAAACAGCCTTGAGGCTTAAAGAAAAACATGGGGGAAAGGTGACGGTGGGCACCATGGGGCCGCCGCAGGCGCAGGCGATCATACGCGAGGCGTACATGATGGGAGCGGATGATGGATATGTGTTTTCGGACAGGAGACTGGGAGGCGCGGATGTGCTGGCTACCAGCTATACTCTCTCTCAGGCCATTCGCAGCATTGGCGATTTTGACCTGATACTCTGCGGCAAGCAAACCACAGACGGCGATACCGCCCAGGTAGGTCCTGCCATAGCCGAGCATATGGGCATACCGCACGCGGCATGGGTGACGGAGCTGACTGTTTCGGGGGATGGTGTGGATGCAAAACAGCGGCTGCAGGATGTGATAGAGACCGTGCATATGCCTTTCCCCTGCCTTGTGACAGTGGAGCAGGATATCTGCATGCCGAGACTCCCTTCTCTGAAGATCGCGCGGGAGATCGGGGATAAAGAGATCCATATCATGGGGCTTGACGCCTTCCCGGATACGGACGAGAGCCATTACGGCCTGAGCGGCAGCCCGACCCAGGTGGAGCGGATATTCCCTCCCGATAACGATACGGAACATGAAGTGTGGGAAGGACAAGGCCTGGCGGACAGGCTGCATGATCAGCTCAAAAAGTGGAGATTGGTGTAAAGGAGGAGGCAGCTATGGCAAAGATCGCCGTCTTGGAACGTAAATGCACAGGCTGTGGCCTCTGCGCGGAAAAGTGTCCTTTCGGCGCGATCGATATCAAAGGCGGGAAGGCGGAGCTCAACGCGAACTGCAGAGCCTGCGGTATCTGTGTAAAAAACTGCCCCGAAGAGGCTGTACTCAGGCTTGAGACAAGAGAAGACAGCGTCGACAAGAGCAAGTGGAATGATATCCTTGTCTTTGCCGAGGTGAGCGGAGGCAGGCTTCACCCTGTTTCGCTGGAGCTTATCGGAAAGGGGCGGGAGCTTGCGAAAAATGTGGGCTATCAGGTAAAGGCTGTGCTGGTGGGAAAAGGTGCGGCGGATTTTGCGGAGGAGCTTCGGCATTACGGCGTGAGCGAAGCTGCTGTCTATGATGACGAGGCGCTCTTCTGTTTCCGTGCGGATGCATATGCCTCCTGTGTGGAGGATTATATCCGGTATGCGAGGCCAAGCGTCGTGCTGGTCGGCGCGACGAGCCTTGGCAGATCTCTGGCCCCCCGGCTTGCCGCGCGCTTCCGTACGGGTCTTACTGCGGATTGCACAAGGCTCGAGCTGCGGGGAAATACGGACCTTGTGCAGATCCGCCCGGCGTTCGGCGGCAATATCATGGCGCAGATCATCACCGCGCGGACGCGGCCGCAGTTCGCGACCGTTCGCTATAAGGTGATGGATCCGCCTGTGAGGGAAGAGGAAGCTTCCGGTATCGTACTGCGGCGCGCCATTCCCAAAGGCGTCGCGGAAAGCAGGGTGTCCTGCGTGAGCGTTTTGCCCATCCCGCCGAAGAAGAGTATTTCCGATGCGGATATACTGGTAGTCGGCGGCCGCGGGCTCCGAAAGGAAGCGGATCTCGATATGATCAGGGAACTCGCCGGCCTCCTGGGAGGGGATTGGGCGACTACACGGCCTCTGGTCGAGAAGGGCTGGAATACCAATGAGCGCCAGATCGGCCTGAGCGGGAGGACAGTGCGGCCGAAGCTGATCATCACCTGCGGCGTCAGCGGCGCTATCCAGTTTACCGCCTGTATGAACGGCAGCGAGCATATCGTTGCCATCAATACCGATAAAAACGCGCCCATCTTTGATGTGGCGGACGTAGCTGTCGTAGGGGACCTGTATGAGATCGTGCCGGAGCTGATCCGGCGTTTAAAGGAGGACCGGACATGACTGCTTTCCATAAAGTGACCGAAGCTGACCTTGCCTATTTCCGGTCTCTTCTCCCGGGGAGGGTGTTTTCAGGCGATGAGATCTCTGCTGATTACGATCATGACGAAATGACAGAATACGGCCATTATATGCCGGAAGCCGTACTGCAGGTGCTCAGTTCCCGGGAAGTGAGTGCTGTGCTGAGCTACTGCAATGAGCACGATATCCCCGTTACGCCCCGCGGCGCAGGTACGGGTCTGTGCGGCGGGTGTGTTGCTGTGCACGGCGGTATCGTTTTGTCCACCGAAAAGATGAAGAAAGTGCTGGAAGTGGATACAAACAACATGACGGCTACCGTAGAACCGGGCGTTCTTCTCATGGAGTTTCCGAAGGCGCTGGAGGGAACGGGCCTCTTCTATCCGCCCGATCCCGGTGAAAAAACGGCGACCATGGGCGGCAACGCCATGACCAACGCCGGCGGCATGCGCGCCGTGAAGTATGGCGTGACACGGGATTACATACTGGGCATGGAGGTCGTACTGGCGGATGGCAGTGTAATAGAGCTCGGCGGAAAGACGGTGAAAACATCCTCCGGCTACAGCCTTATAGACCTGATGATAGGCAGCGAAGGCACGCTGGGCTTCCTTACAAAGCTCACTGTCAGATTGGTGCCGGAACCGAAGGTCAACCTTTCACTCCTCATTCCCTTTGACGACCTGGATGCCTGCATAGGCGCAGTGCCAAGGGTGCTCGCCTGCGGCTGCGATCCGACTGCCGTGGAGTTTATGGAAAGGGAGGTCATCACCTGCGCGGAGACCTATCTCGGCAAACAGTTCCCGGATACCGGCGCGGATGCGTACCTCCTCGTGCGCCTGGACGGCCCCAGCCGGGATGCGCTTGCGCCCGCTGTCGATGCCCTGACGGATCTCGTACTCGGGATCGGCGCCAGGGATGTGCTTTTAGCGGATACAGACGAGCGCAAGGAATCGATCTGGAATGCCCGCGGCGCCTTCCTGGAGGCGATCAAGGGCTCCACGCCTGCAATGGATGAATGCGATGTGGTGGTCCCCCGTGACGCGATCCCTGCATTTGTGCGACGCTCAGTCGCTATAGGAAAAGAGCTTGGCGTGCGCATCCTCTCCTTCGGTCATGCGGGAGACGGCAACCTGCACATCTACGTCTGCCGTGACGATATGACAAACGAGGAATGGAAAGAAAAGGTGACTTCCGCAATGGACCGCCTTTACGATGAAGCAAAGGCGCTTCATGGTGAAGTGAGCGGCGAGCACGGCATCGGGCATGCCAAACAGGCGTACCTGCGCGATAGTGTAGGGGGAAGGCAGATATCCCTCATGCGCGGCATCAAGGCCGTATTTGATCCGAAAGGCATCCTCAACCCCGGGAAGGTCGCCGAAGGCGGATGATCCTGCCCGAACAGGATGCGAAAGGCTGCTGCGTTATTAGCGCAGCAGCCTTTCTGACAATGTGCAGATCATTTATTGGGTGCTTTACCCTGCACGAAGGCGCGGATATCCTCTGAAAGGGCCTTCACATTCTCCTCGCCGATGTAGATCATGTGTCCAGACGGGTAGCCTTTCACGAATACCCTGTCTCTCGGAAGACCGGCGTGATCAATGGTATACCAGACAAAACCGATCTCCGTGCAGGCGTCATACCAGCCGTTGGCGAAGAACGTGCGCATGCCGAGTGTCTGGTTCATGGCCTGGCGCAGGCGTTCGGCGGTGTTGCCGCCCTTGACTTCGGTCTTCCAGTCCTTCCAGAGGTGTATGCTTGCCAGGTAATTGCGGTTAAGATGTATCTTTAGAGCGGGGAAGATGCCTCCCGTCAGAGCGCCGAAGAAGATGCCGTCATAGTGGTCGTCCGTGGCGTCATCCCAGAGCGCCTTTTCGGTCTCTGCGATGCCCGGTTTGTAGTGCTCACGCAGGAAGCGGCCGTCACAGCGGCCGACAGCGAGCTTTTTATCCCTCAGGATCTCCGCGCGGAATGTATCCTCGTCGATGCGAAGGGCGTTGTCTTCCAGGTATTTTTCGCTTACGCCCGCATAATAGCGGATCTTCCCGATGACTGCCTTGCGCTCATCGCCCTGCAGGGCCTCGCCTTTATAGAGGGCCAGCAGGTAATCGTGGTCCGCGAAGGCCTTTGCTTCCATGACAAATTCCTCTACCGTCTGCTGCGTAGGATGGTTGTGGTACCAGTTGATGGCGGCAAAGGTAGGCAAATAGAGAACGGATCTTTCCACAGGAATATCCTTCGCGAAATAGGAGGAAGGGGTCACGGTATTGCCGATCAGTATCAGCCCGTCAAAGCGCACGCCATAGCTGCGTCCGTCGCCTCCGCCTACAGATATGCCTGCCGCGGTCGCGGAGCGGGTGCAGCCGTAGCTTTCGCCGCACAGGTACTTGGGGGAGAGCCAGCGGTTATAGCGGTGCAGCCAGCCCTCAATGAAATTGAGCAGGGCCTCCGCGTCCGGTTCGATCCCGTAAAACTGCTCCTTTGCGTTCTCGTCGATCAGCTGGCTGTAGCCGGTGCCTATGGCATCCACGATGACGATATCCGCGATGTCGATCAGGCAGTCCGGGTTTTCGATGGGCGTATAGGGGGGAAGGGATTTCTGTTCGTTCGGGTCATCCTTGTACTTTACGCGCCAGGGGGCCAGGAAGCCGGCGTGCACATACATGCTGGAGGAACCGGGCCCGCCGTTGAACCCGAATATGACCGGGCGGGAGGAGGCATCCTCCACATCGCTGCGGAAGTAGGAATAAGAGAAGATGGAAGCCAGGGCTTTTCCCTCCGGGCTGTAGAACACATTGTCCTCGCACACAGTGCGGAAAGGGATCTCCTGCCCGCGCAGCGTGATCTTCCCTTCGGATTCAAAACGCTTCGGTTCAAAGGTGTCGGATGCGATCTTTTCCATTTTGTACATTTCGTTTTTCTCCTTTCGGCTGCGTCTGTATCCATGATAACACAAAATGCGCCTTGCGGCTATAACCTATGGCAAGGCGCATGCAGATCGGGAAGAGATATTTATTCTGCGGGCTGTTTTTCTTTTAAGTAGTGCGGGGCGAACAGGATAAGGGCAACAGTGCTGATCACGGCGCTTGCCCAGAAACCGTTCCTGACGCCTATGGAGGCTGCGATGGCGCCGCCTATGATGATGCCGAACACCCTTGCCACGCCGAAGCCTGCCACGTTCAAGAGCATCTGGCCGCGCGCCTTCAGCTCATCCGGTACGTGCAGGTTGATATACTTGGCCATGGATACCGTCATCACGATAAAGCCCCAGCTGTGCAGCACCTGGGAAAAGAGAGCGGTATAAACGCTCGTCGCGCTGGCCAAAAGGATCCAGCGGAGCGTGAGCACGCATCCGGATATAACCAGCAGCTTTCCTACGCCGGGCTTTTTGACCAGTCTGTCGCTGAGCAGCAGGAATGGTGTTTCACTGACGGATGATATCAGGAAGGCAAGGCCCAGGAGGGAAACGCTGCCGCCCTCGAAGGATGTGAAATAGATGGAGTAGTAGGTGTAGAAGTATCCCATCGTCATCTGCAGAAGTGTCATGAAGCCCATGAGGCGCATCAGGTCCTTCTGCTTGAAAAGCACCTTTACGGATATCTTTTCCCTGCCGTGCTGATGGCCCGGAGTCTCCGGAAGTATCCAGGAGGAGAGCATGATGAGCATCAGGAGCCCTGCGATCATGAATATAACGGATGGGAGATGGCTGTCCAGATAGAAGCCCGCGCAGAAGGAGACGACTGCGAAGGCGAGGCACCCCGCGAGCCTGACCGGGCCGAAATTGAGCCCCGCCCTTTGCAGGTTTTCGAGCACGATGCTGTCGCCCATGGGCTGTATGGATGTATAGAAGCAGGAGAACATGCACATGACGGGCAGTATCCACCAGGGGCTGGAGGAAACCTTGAGCGCCAGCACGGAAACGGCCGCGCCGACTGCCAATATGCGCAGGCAGCGGTTCCTGCTGGACATCTTATCGCCTACGAAGCCCCACATGGTCTGTGTGAACATCGATACGAAGGGCACAGATGCCATCACGATGGAGATCCACTGCGTGCTCAGCAGAGCGATATCGCGGAAATACAGGGAAAGAAAATTCTGGAAGATGGCGTTTGTGATGTAATAGGCCATCATAAAGGAGGCGTACCGGATAGATCTTTCTTTCAAAGCGAAAACAACTCTTTTCTTATACGGACGTGTTATCGTTCCCGGTGAAATGCGCGTAGAGCGTTTCGTACATACGCTCTTCTTCGCTGCCGAGGCTGATGAGCTCTATATCCTTCATAAGTATCTGCATGGACACCGGATCGCGGCCCATGAAATCCAGCACGCCTATCGTGGCGCGCAGGTCGTCCGCGTGCTCTACGAAGCCTACGTAGGAATCCGTATGCGTCCACACTGTCACGACCCTTGCGTTTTCCCTTGCCCATTCGAGTGAGAAACGCATGTAATCCTCGTTTTCCCCGGGCAGCGGCATCTCAAAGGGTGGGGATGGCTTCAATTGCATCAGCAGCTCCAGCCTTTCGGCATATACGATATCGCATATCACCTCGTTTATACAGGAACTGCGCACGATGTAGAAGCCGTCGTGCTGGCCGTAAGGAGATATGGATTCCACCACCGCCTCGATCGGGTTTACTCTGCGTACATAACCGGCGATAAAGTCATCCGGGTTTTCGTCGTCTGTAAAAAGGGAGGCGATGGCATTGTCGCCCATCAGCTGGCGCAGGCGGTAAGCCGTGAGAGCCAGGTTGTTGCTGTCATTCAGGTTCATCAGTGGATCTTAACTCCGTTTTATTTTTGTTTTAGGTTCCTTCCGCAGAATAGAAGGCGGTGTTCCCATAGATGTCATTTACGCGTATGCACACCGGTGCATCGATGAACGGTATCTTCAGCGAAAGGGAGATATCAGGCGACCGGAAGGAACGCTGAGATTGCGCCGCGGGCACGAAAACGCCGTTTGAGATATAACCGGCAGCCCAGCCGTCCAGCCTGTCTGTCCCGGCCTCCTCGCCTTCAGTCACGCCGCGGAAACCGGAGAAGGTGACCAAAAGATCTCCTAATCCTTCCTGCGCGAAGTGTGCCTCGATATCCGGCGCGGCGCAGACGGGCGTCACGGCATCAAATAAGGTTTCGGGCAGGCGTCTCCTGAGGCTGAACAGCGCCATCGGGCTCATATCCACGGCGATGAATTGCCTTCCGTTTGCGCAGGCGGCATCCGCTGTCGTTCCGCTGCCGCTCATAAGGTCGCAGACGATGTCTCCCGGCTGCGTAGAGCAGAGTATGATGCGCTCAAGCAGCTTTAGGGGCTTCTGGGTCTCAAAGCCTGTGCGCTGAGGGTCCTTCTGCTGCATGTTGAGGTCGGTCCAGACATCACCGGGCAATACCGGCTCATCATCGTAATAGCGGTAGAGCCTCCCCGCGGAACGTATCTCACTGTAGGGCCGGCCGTCGGCATCCGTGCCGCGCTTCATATGATTGGCGCGGACTCCCTCCCGGGGCACGGATACCGCCTGGGCATCGAAATAGTAATCTTTTGTCTTTCGGTACATAAATATGGTATCATGCTTGCGGCTGAAATAATGCGTTGCGCGCCCGCCTGTCTGGTAGGCCCATATGATCTCGTTCAGGAGATTGTCCTCACCGAAGATCTCATCCATGAGCATGCGCGCTCTCCCGCTCATGCGCCAGTCCACATGCAGGAACATAAGACCGTCGTCGCGTAAAAGCTCCCTTGCGCCGGTGATCGTTTCGCGGAGCAGCTTTGTGAGACCGGCAATATCGGCAGGGTCGTCATAAGCCCTGGCTGTGAGGGAGCCTGTGCCGCTCTTCCATTCCTCCGGGTGTACCGCTACGCGCATGTCAAAGGAACGGCCTGTCGCAAAAGGCGGGTCGATATAGACGCACTGCACGCTGCCTGCGTACTTTTTGATGAGCGCAGGCAGGGCATCGCGTACATCCGAGAGCATGAACAGCCCTCGGCTTTCTCCCTTTGGCTGCGTTTCCCTCGTTATGTTTGCGGTGTGGAGCAACATCAGAAACCGCCTCCTCGTATGGATCTGCGGGTAACGGTGCCGATCAAAGCGGCGGCGAGGCAAGTGATGCTTCCCAGCAGCATGAGCATATACTCCTGCTCGATGCCGCTTCCGCTGTCGACCTTAAATTCCATCAGGGTTGCAAGTCCCGCTCCTGCCAGGAACGCGAGTATCCGCCATATCCTGCCCGCTATGCTCTTTGTGACTGTGACGGCACGTATGCACATGATGAGAAGGAGGCCCATGGCGGCCAGCTGGTCGATGCGGAAGTATTCGAGCGCCAGTACTTCACCCTCGCGCATGGAGACCGTGACGATGCGCAGCGCGCAGTAGATGCCCAGAGCGACATTGGTGAGAGCACCCGGGCGCAGCTTTTCCGGCATCAGCATCACGCAGGCAAGGCATACCATGGCGCAGGATGCGAGCTCCATGCGGTATACCGCGAAACGGCTGTCGCCGTATCGATCGATGACGGAAAGCATGCTGTTCTGGATCCCTATGGATTGGGTGAGCTTGCCCCAGCCTTCGCCTATCGTGAGCTGCGCAAGGACTACTGCCGCGGCGAACAGCCCAAAGCCCGGCGCGAAGCAATCCGCCAGGTGAGCGGTATCCGTCCGCGTGATGAAGGATGAAAGCGCCAGCCCAAGCGCCGCGCCGATCACGGCGCCGCACATGGAGGCGCCGCCTTCCGTGAACAGGGGGATGGTCTCATAGGCGTACATATACTTTTCGTATTTGGCGAGGCAGTATACGATCCGCGAAAATACGGTGCCGAACAGCATCATGAGAAAGCCCGCAAAGGCTATGGAGGAAGCCGGTACGTGGTAATGCGTATTCAGGTATCTGCGCAGGATCAGCGCGCTCAGCAGCCACAGAAGGCATCCTGCGCCTATGATGAGACCGTATTTTGTGAATTCGAGTCCCGCGAAGGAGAAGAGGATATAGTCTTCCATATCATTTCCCTCCTTTTGAGGCAGATGCGAAATAGATGATATCGTACAGGCCGCGTTTTCCGGCAGGTGTGAGCGGAGATACCACGCCGTCCTCGTAGGAGTAGTACAGTTGCGCGGAGGCCCCCCCGTCCAGATTGTAGGCCTGCTGGCATCCGAGCTTGAGCATGATGCTCTTGAGCGTATTGACGGTGATGGACCGGGAATTATCCGTCCTTCCGGATGCGACTACCAGCACATAGTGCAGAGGGCCAAGCTGGCCGATAGCGGCGCGCGGGTTTCCGCCGCCGATGCCGAAGGGATAATAGCCCGGCGGGTCCAAAGCTGCCTTCCCGTCTATGACCAGGGCAGGCCCGAAGGAGAAGCATTGGTAGATATTGCCCTTGAAGGCTTCGTATGCTTCTTTCTTGTCCGCTGCGTAGATGCAGTGCATGTCCCCATCGTAATCAATGATGAGCATATCCAGGTTGTTTGATATCTCATGGGATATCGTCTTTCCCTGCCGCACGATCACGGAACCGTAGCGGTCGCGGTAATAATCCCCGTTGATCGCGATGATGGCGTTTACCCTGCGGGCAAGCTTATTGATATCCGCGCGTGCGGCGGAGGATGGCGTGCCGGCGATCGCTGTGCGAAGCTGGCTCGCATCCATTATCTCCACATCCGCCACGGTGTATATGGTATAGTCGTATTTGAAGGAATATACGTGCACGTTGATGGAATCATCCTCGTAGCGGGCGCCCTTCTCCTTATAATGGGAGGATACGAGCTCTGTCCCCCCGGAGAAGTCGTCCATCGGGAGCAC
>DBXA01000055.1:20354-21331 GCA_002309235.1 Christensenella sp. UBA1224
AGCGGCTTTTCTTCCGGCTTGGGGGAAGGCGTTTCCCTGACGAGGGGCACGAATATATTGACCGTGGGGGCGGGAGTGGGCTCAGGCGCCTCGGTCGGCTCTGCTGTCTCCGTCCAAAAAGGGATCTGAGTGGGCTTGGGCGTTTCCTCCGGGACCGGTGTAGCTGTCGGGATCGGTGTTTCGATCTGTTCGGGTGTTTCGATCGGCTCGACTGATTCTTCCGGCTCAGATGTTTCAGCGGGAACTGCGGTTTCCGCTGTCACGGATGCTGCAGCGGGTTCTTCCGTTGGTGCCGGTGAAGGCTCTTCGGTCGGAACCGGCGTGGGAGAAGGCGTAGGCTCCGGTGTCGGCGAAGGGGCAGGCGTATATTCCAGCATATCGCTGATAAGGCCGAAATCGGTCGAAGAAGGCACGAATACGCACATTGCGAGGGCGATCAAAAGGCAGGCGATGAGGCTCAGTACGGTGAGCGTACCGCCGCCCCTGGTGTTGTCGGACATATGAGAGGTGCTCCTTTGGCATTCACATTATATACCAATATAAATATACGACATAACAGGCAGGATGACAAGTAAATTGTTCTATTTTCAGTGCCGGTTGGAAAAAGAAGGGGGGCACGGCCGGAACAAAGCATAGTATTGAAACGTCTCAATGTCATCAAAGAAGGAAGAGGGTGACCATCCATGAAGACCGGCAAGCATGACGAAGCGAATATCAAGGCAACAGAAATCACAGATCTTCGCACACCCTGCGGGAAGGCCTTTCGGTTGCCTTTGGGCACTTCGCAGTACATCGTCTACGCTGCGGATATCCATTACCTCGCCTCGGATGGAACATATCATGAGATCGATAACAACCTGATCGCCGGTAAGGATGGATCGGGTTGTTCTGTTTACCAGGTGACGGAGAACCCGGCAATGTACTGCTGCGGAGCCGGAAATGCCCCATATGTCATGTCCGTACAGTGCCATGGCAGG
>DBXA01000100.1:0-2822 GCA_002309235.1 Christensenella sp. UBA1224
AAGCGGAGTATAAGCAGCTTTGCGACAGGATCTGGGAGGATTACGAACTCACCTATGCGGGCGCTGCGCCATACCGAAAAGAGGATTTCAAGCTGGGCGAGGCGGACAGGCGCATAGCCGAGATACGGGCGCGCATCAAGGAGATCGGCAGCGTCAACGTGAACGCCGTAGACGAATACCGGGAAACGCAGGCCAGGGTAGACGATCTTTCGACACAGAAGGACGACCTGACGAAGGCGGATGGCGATCTTCATAAGATCATCGAAGACCTGACAAAGCATATGGCCGTCAAATTCTCACAGCAGTTCAGNNGATATCGAAGCTGCAAAGAAGGATCTTGAGAAGGTAATCGACGACCTCTTAACGAAGATGAGATCAGAATTTACCGAGCATTTCGATATCATCAACAAGAACTTCAGCCAGGTCTTTACGGATCTTTTCGGTGGCGGTACCGCAGAGATAATCCTCGGCAACGATTCGGAGGATGTTCTCGAGTGTGCTATCGACATCAAGGCGCAGCCCCCGGGAAAGAAGCTGCAGCTGCTCAGCCTTCTTTCGGGAGGAGAGAGGGCGCTCACGGCTATCGCCATCGTATTCGCCATGCTCAAGCTCAAGCCGACGCCGTTCTGCTTCCTGGATGAGATAGAGGCGGCGCTTGACGACGCGAATATCGACAATTTCGCCGAATACCTGCGTGAATTCTCGAAGTCCACACAGTTCGTGGTGGTAACGCATCGCAAGGGCACCATGGAAAGATGCGACTCGCTCTACGGTGCGGCGATGGAGGAAAAGGGCGTGACAAGGCTGGTCAGCGTACATCTGGCATAGCGGCGGAACGCAGGCGTTACGGATATGTGCTCAAATCTTTACCTGTGTTTCCGCGAAGATGATGGACTTCACAGGTACCGGGACCTTATACTTGAGCCGCTGATGCAAGTCAGGCGGATCGACAATATATACGGGCAAGGAAGGAATGAGTATGACAACTATGGATTATGATGTCGCGGTCATAGGTGCGGGCGTAGTAGGCAGTGCGATCGCGAGGGAGCTTTCCCGCTACAGGCTGGATGTCGCGCTGATCGATTCCGCGGAGGATGTCGCAATGGGCGCTTCCAGGGCAAACAGCGCTATCGTGCATGCCGGTTACGACTGTGTGCCGGGTACCCTGATGGCCAGGCTCAATGTACGGGGAAACGAGCTGTACGATTCCTGGTGCCGGGAACTGGATGTACCCCTCAAACGCATAGGCACGCTCGTCATCGCCTTCGGCAGCGAAGATGAAAAGGAGCTTCATAACCTCCTTGACAGGGGCATCAAAAACGGCGTTCCGGATCTTAAGATCATATCCGGCGATGAAGCCCGTGAAATGGAGCCTATGCTCTCGAAAGAGGTCACTTCTGCGCTCTACGCGGGCACGGGCGCCATCACATGCCCCTATGAGATGACGATCGCCTGTGCGGAAAATGCCCGCCTGAACGGCGTCAAGTGGCTCCTGGGCTCTCCAGTGACGGCGATCGCGCCCAAGGAAGACGGCTTGTATATCACTGCCGGCGTTTACAATCTGAAGGCAGGATACGTGATCAATGCTGCCGGCGTTCACGCGGACGAGGTAGCTCGCTTGATAGGCGATGACTCCTTCTCGATCAAGGCGCGCAAGGGCGAGTACATGCTGCTCGACCGTACGGCTGCGGACCTTAAGAAGGTCATATTCCAGACGCCCTCCAAAATGGGCAAGGGCGTGCTCGTATCCCCGACGGTGGACGGTAATTCCTTTGCGGGCCCCACAGCCGTCGATATAGAGGATAAGGAGGATACCTCCGTGTGCGCTGCCTCTATCGATGAGCTCTGCCGGCTTGCGAGAAAATCCGCGCCGGATCTCAACCTGCGGGCAGTCATCACATCCTTTGCGGGTGTGCGTGCACAGCCCTCTACCGGGGATTTCATCATACGTCCCTCCGATGTCGACAAGCGTATGGTATTCGCTTCCGGCATATGCTCGCCCGGCCTTTCGAGCGCTCCTGCCATCGCGGAGGAGATCGTGAAGATACTGGGGGATCTCGGAGCAAAGCTTGACAAGAAGCCCTTCTTTGACCCGGAAAGACAGCATATCAAGGCATTCCGTCACATGACGGAAGAAGAAAAGAAGGCAGCGATCGCCGAATCTCCGCTTTACGGCCGCATCATCTGCCGCTGCGAGACGATAACCGAGGCGGAGATCGTGGAAGCGATACGCCGCGGCGCGCGTTCCATAGACGGTGTAAAAAGGCGCACACGCGCCGGTATGGGACGCTGCCAGGGCGGCTTCTGCTCACCGCGCGTGATGGAGATCCTTTCCCGGGAGGCGGGTATCCCCATGGAGGATATCACCAAATTCGGAGCCGGCAGCAAGCTTGTCGTCGGCAAGACCAGAGAGGATGGCGAGAACGCATGAAATATGATGTCGCTATAGTCGGCGGAGGTCCCGCAGGCCTTGCGGCCGCTCTTTCCGCGAGGGAAGCGAAGCCTGAGGCAAAGATCCTTATCATCGAACGGGATAAAAAGCTGGGCGGCATACTTCGCCAGTGCATACACAACGGCTTTGGCCTGCACTATTTCGGCGAGGAGCTGACCGGGCCCGAATACGCGCAGCGCTTCATCGATAAGGTGTCAGAGGCGGATATCGACTGCTGGACCGATACGATGGTGCTCGACGTTTCCCGAGATAGGACCATCACCTGCGTAAGCACGCAGCTGGGTCTTGTGAAGGTGGAGGCAGGCGCGGTGGTGCTTGCGATGGGCTGCCGCGAGAGGACGCGCGGCGCGCTCAATATCCCGGGGACGAG
>DBXA01000100.1:2876-18252 GCA_002309235.1 Christensenella sp. UBA1224
CGAGATCGTGATACTCGGCTCCGGTGATATCGGCCTCATCATGGCCAGACGTATGACCTGGGAAGGCGCTAAAGTAAAGCTCGTCGCGGAGGTCATGCCCTATTCCGGCGGCCTCAACAGGAACATTGTGCAATGCCTTGTGGATAACGGTATCCCGCTCAAGTTCAATCATACGGTGACGCAGGTGCTCGGCAGGGAGCGCGTTGAGGGCGTTGTGGTGAGCGAGGTGGATCCCGCGACCCGCCGACCGATCCCCGGTACGGAGGAGACGATCTCCTGCGATACGCTGCTCCTTTCCGTAGGTCTTATCCCCGAAAACGAGCTTTCCCTCGCTGCCGGCATCAAGATGGACCCGGTCACGAACGGAGCCGTGGTCGATGAGACCAGGCAGACCTCTATCCCGGGCGTGTTTGCCTGCGGCAATGTGCTGCACGTGCATGACCTGGTGGATAATGTCTCCGCCGAAGCCGCGCTGGCAGGCGCTTTTGCGGCGAAGTATGCGATAGATGGAAGCCAGACCACTGCCTGGTATGATGTGAAGGCTGTCGGCGGCGTGCGCTATACCGCCCCGCAGAAGCTTTCCGTAGGCGCGAACGGCAAAGCGGAGCTCTTCTTCCGGGTTGCCAACCCCACAAAGCCTGCCTCTGTTGAGGTACGCTGCGGCGGCAAGGTGCTGGCAAAGCGCCGTAAGAACATCATGACGCCGGGTGAGATGGAAAAGATAGAGATAGAGCTTGGCGATGTGACGGGCGATGTCACCGTCACGCTGTGCTGACGGGAGGGATACCTTTATGGCAGTTGAAACAAGAGATATGACGTGTACCATATGCCCCATGGGCTGCTCCCTGCACGTCACGATAGACGGGAGCGATATCACCGTAACGGGCAATACCTGCAAGCGCGGTGAGAGATACGGCATACAGGAGGTCACCGCACCTATGCGCACCGTGACCACATCTGTTGTATGCAAAGGCGGGGACAGACCTCTCGTCTCGGTCAAGACGAAGGAGCAGGTGCCCAAGGAGAAGATCACACAGGTGCTTGAAGTATGCAGGAAAGCGGAGGTCACCGCACCCGTCCGGGTAGGCGATGTCATCATCTCGAATGCGGCAGGAGCGGGGAGCGACATCGTGGCTACCTGCAATGCCGACTGCATCTGACAGAGAAAAGAGGCCGCGGGCACGAATCCTGCGGCCTTTTGCGCAACGGAGGATAAGCTATGCTTGAGATTCATGGCCTCAGCAGATGGTATGGGCGCACACCGGGCATAAACGGTATCGATATCGCTGTCGAGCCGGGCAGTGTATGCGCTGTATGCGGCGCTCCGGGTTCCGGCAAGAGCACGCTCGTGCGCGCCGTGATGGGCATTATCCGGCGCGATGCGGGCATCGTCGCGATCGACGGCGAACCCTTCGGGAGAAGCGATGCCTACGCGCGCATGAAGGTCGGCTGCATGACGGACAACACGCTGCTGCCTCCGGATATGAGCGTACGCGATGTGATAGACCACGCGGGGCTTTTCTACGAGGAAGGCTCGCAGAACGGAACAGGCACGCTGATCCGCAGGCTTAAGATCGATCTGCGCAGAAAGTGCAGGGAGCTGTCACCTTTGGAAAGAAAGAAGGTCTGGCTTGTGATGGCGATCATGCACGCCCCGGATTACCTGATACTGGATGAGCCGACGGCGGGCTTTGATGCCATGGAACGGGAGTTGGTGCTCGATATACTCCGCACGGAAAAGGACAGGGGAGCCGGGATACTCTTTACAACCGAAAGCATATCCGACGCCCGGAGCATAGGGGATATAGGTGTTTTCCTGGACGAAGGCAGCGCGGTCATTGCCGATGAGATGGGAAACCTCATGACAGGCGAGATAAGCCTTGTGACCCTCGAATGCGATGACGGCGGCATAGCCGCGAGACTGGGCGGCAAAGGCATCCGGCGTGAAGGCGATACGGTGCGGTTCCTCTATGAGGGAGCACCGGATAACCTGATAAAGGAGCTTTCGGGTATATCCGTAAGGCGCCTGCTCATTGAAGAAGCGCCGGTCGCCGAGATCATCGAGTATTACTACAGGTAAGGGAGGCGCGCTTGTGTACACAAGAGGATTCCATCGCCTGAAAAAGGCATTCCTTTGGGGGATGTCGGCTGCGGTGCTTTTGATGGCCGTAAGCCGCGCACTGCCCATGCTGCCCGTGTGGCTTGGAGAGAGAACAGCTCTTCCGGCATGGCTTGCTCAGCCGGGTACCGTGACGACGGCAATACACGCGGCGTTCGCGGTATGGTGCATACTGTACGCTTGCCTCCTCGGCGCGTTGGTGCTGCACCCGGATTGGGAAAAGGGACTGCTTGAGATATATGCCATACTGCCTGTCAAGCGGAGCACCCTGGTGATCAGCCGTTTTGTGCCGGGCCTTGTCTGCACGGCATTGATGGCGCTGATCCCCGGTGCCGTTTCCCGGGCGATGAGCTGTGTGTTTGAAGGCACATTCAGGCTCGAAGGGCTGTATCCGCTGTACGGTTTGCTTTTGGCGGCTGTCGGAGCGTATTCCCTGTGCTTTTTATTGGCGGGCTTGTTCCGCGGCAAGACCTTCTGCACGCTTGCCTGCGCGGCGGTCTTTGCGGGGCTTGTATGGCTGATCTGGCAGGCTCTGATGCGTGCGGGCAATATGCAGGAGTGGATAAAGCTCCTCCTGTATGACAGGCTGCGCATCGAAAAGATAGATTTCGGCCGCGCTTTGCTGCCGCTCGGCATCGCTGTCCTCTCTCTTTCGATGAGCCTGCTGATATGGCGAAAGCGGGAGATAACCTGATACGGAGGGAAGTAAGCAGACTGCCTCGACCGGTCTGAAAAGATCGGAAGAGGCAGTCTTTTTAATTTTCCTGACGGTTTTTATCCTTAAAGTGTTTCCTGAATGTAGCGGAATATCTCCTCGTGCAGGGCGTTTGACCAGAAGGAGCCCTCGTGCGGGGCGTTGGTGATGCGGATCATCCGGGCATCGTATCCGCAATCGCACAGCTTTTCGTACATCATGATGCTGTCCTCGTACAGGACCACCGGATCTGCGTCCCCGTGGATGATCAGGAACGGCGGGAAATCCTTGCCGGGCTCGACATAGTTGATGGGGCTGATGGCAGCCAGGGGCTTCAGCGTCTCAAGATCATTGCGGTCCAGCTTCTGGCCTGCAAGCGCCTCAAAGAGATTGGGCCCTTCGGGCTCAGGCATGCCGGGCTTGGGCAAATACTGCTTGGTGACCATCTTCACGAGATCCGTCGGGCCGAAGCAATCGATGACGGTCTTTACGCGGGAGGAATACTCCAGGTTATCGCCCTGGTCGTACTCCGGTCTGTCGCCGGTGACGCCGACCATGAGGGCGGTGTTCCCTCCGCTGGAGGTGCCCCACAGGCAGACTCTTTCGGGATCGATCTGATACTCCTCCGCATGGGCGCGCAGGAAGCGTATGGCGCTCTTGACATCGATGATGAAGGCAGGCGCTTTTGCCTCAAAGGCGCTGCGGTGGTTGACCGTCGCCACTACATAACCCTTGCGGGCATAGTCGGAAAGCTGCGGGATCTCAAAGTGCTGGTTGGGCTTTGTCCAGGCGGAGCCCTGGATAAAGACGATCAGGGGATAGCGCTTTGCCTCACCCGTTTCCGGCTTCATGGGCATGATGATCTGCATTTTTTGGGAAAAACCGTCGGGGCAGGCAAATTCGATATCCGGTATCATGGCGCAGATGCCTTCCATGGACGGGTTGCTGGGAAATACTTTGATTTCTTTCATTTTATACCTCCGCTTGTGGGTTCTGCGGTATTATTATAACTTATTTGATAAATCAGGGCAAATAGTTTCTGAAAAGCCGAGGATGTGCTACAATATGTACGGGTGGGAATATGGATATGATGGCAAAATGCCCTGTATGTGAGACGAAGGGCCATCCGGCGGATATCGAAAGCTATATCGAGGAATATATCGCGTCCCTTCCCGCGGAGACAGCGGCGGACGGGCAGCTCGTTGAGGCGCGTCTAAAAAAGTGCGCCTGCTGCAAGCACAGGGCAGGGCTTTTGTGCCGCGTCTGCGGCTGCTTCGTGCAGGTGCGCGCCGCGAAGAAAAACGCCTTCTGCCCTGCGCCGGAGAGCTCTTACTGGGAGCAGTGAAGTATGAAGTATTATATATTCGGGATGGACAGGGAAGACCCGGAGAGCTGCGCGGCGCTTTACGGCGAGCTGGGCATAAACGCTGTCGTATCACCGCCTTCGAAAGAGGCGGTAAAGGCGCTTGAGAGGCGCGCGATAGAGGTCTGGCAGTGCTTCGGCGCCTTTTCCCTGGGGGACGCGCCGGAAGGAACGCTGTCTCAGGATGCGTTCGGGAACAGAAAGCCCTGGTTTTCCTCCGGCTGCCCCAATGAGGACAGCCTGTGGGAAAGAAACCTTGCCCGGGCGATCGGGAAAGCGCGGGAGACAGGCTGTACCCGTATCCTTTCGGACGGGGCGAGGTTTGCCTCTCCTGAACCGCACGGAGATATGTTTTTCTCCTGCTTCTGCCCGCGCTGCATGAAAAAAGGCGAGCTTCTCGGCTTTGATATGGAGAAGATGAAGAGGGATGTGAAGGCCTGGGGCACGCAGAAGGGGAAGACGATCCCCGTTGACTGGCTGCGTTTCAGGGAGATGTGCATAAAAGAACGCATGGATGATCTTGCACAGGCTGCGCAAGGGGCATCCCTCCGGAGCGGAGCCTTCATCTTCCCCTTCAGTTTGGGAAAGCTGGTGGGACAGACGGGTGCTTCCGTATCCGGCCTCGATATGGCGGCGCCGATGCTCTACAGGGCTTACCGGCACAGCCCGGCCATCGCCTGCCTGAACGGGGAATACGCTTCCCTCGCGGAGGTCTTCGCAAGCAGAGGGGAAGGGGATCCCCGCTCCTGCGTTGAGAGCCTTACCGGGATGCGGCTTCCCCAAACGGATATAAGGGAGGAAGGTTTTCCGCCTGATATGATCCGGAAGGAGTCGGAAGGGTGGAAAGCTGCTTTCCCCGGTATACTTGCGCCGATACTCCAGGCGGAGGATGCGTACCTTGGAGAGACCATTCGCGCTTCAGAGCGGGGAATGGCGCAGGAGATCGGCTTTTTCGCGTATTCAAAGGAGAACATTGGATATATAGAAAACGCATTGAAAGGATGATGTTCAGGTGGTCCTCAAGACAAACTATCATACCCATACGCCCAGGTGCCAGCATGCAGCGGGAAGCGAAGAGGAATACGTGCTCTCGGCAATTGAAGCAGGCTTTGATACTCTCGGCTTTGCCGACCATACTCCATGGAATTACAAGGACTATGTCTCCCGCATACGCATGCGCGCCGATGAGCTGGAAGGGTATATCAAAGCCGTGCGGGAGCAGGGGGAACGGCATAAGGACCGCATCCGTGTGCTCTGCGGGCTGGAATGCGAGTATTTCCCGGAATATTTCCCGTGGATCATAGAGCAGAAGCATGCGCTGGGGCTGGATTATATCATCATGGGAAACCACTTTGATACGACGGATGAAGGGGGCTTCTATTTCGGCGCCTGTACGGAAAAGCAGCATCTGCACCGCTACGCGGATATGGTCATAAAGGGGCTGGAGACAGGCGAGTTCATGTACCTGGCGCATCCGGACCTGTACCTGGCGCAGTACCCCGTATATGATGAGGATGCGAAGGCAGTCGCGCGGGAGCTGTGCCGCTGCGTGAAGGCTCTGGATATCCCGCTGGAGTACAACGTGCTGGGCACCCTTTACTCGGATAAGGGCCGGTTCAGAGGGCTCGGATACCCCGCTCATGCGTTCTGGGAGACGGCGGCAGAGGAAGGCGCCAAGTGCGTGATCGGCGTGGATGCGCATGATCCCAGCCATCTCAGGAATATCGAAGGCTTCGAAAAATCGGTCAAGTATCTGGATTCGCTCCATATGGAAAGGCTTGAAAGGCTGATCTGATATCACAACAGGAGGTATCATCATGAAATTTATCGTAAAGACCGTAAGCGCTCTGGAAAAGGTGTTCCTGGATGAGGAGCCTTTGCGTACCGCGCAGGGGCACAGCGCCATGCTGAACGAATGCTCCTCCTTCCAGGCGGCGTATACGATGCTGCGGGAGGAGAGCGATGTCATGCGGGCTGCGGCGCTGCCCATCCGCGTCACAGTCGATTCTCCCATAAAGGACGCGATCCGCGTGCGCAGGGTGGAGCATGTGCCGGTGCGTACGGCGCATTTCAGCCAGTATGACGGGGATTACCTCCGCGATGCGCCGGGCCTCTTCCCGGATATGCTTTCGGAGATACCAGGGAACGGGCTGCATGTATACGAAGGGCAGTGGGACAGCCTCTGGATCGATATCGAGCCGGAGGGAAGGTTTGCCTCGGGCGTTTATCTCATCCGCATCAGCATAGATCTGGAGGATATGCCGTATCTCCCGGAGGGTACGGATACGCACCTGGGAGACGCCTCCTATACGGTAGAGCTGATCAATGCCTGCCTGCCAGAACAGGAGCTCAAGCACACCAAATGGTTCCACAGCGATTGCCTGGCCGTGCAGTATCACTGCGAGGTGTTTTCCGATACCTGGTGGGATGTGGTGGAAAAGCACATGCGCCTGATGGCGAAGCGCGGCATCAATATGCTGCTCACGCCGGTACATACGCCGCCCCTTGATACAAGGGTCGGAGGGGAAAGGCTGACGGTGCAGCTGGTCGATGTCATAGAAGAGAACGGGGAATGGTCTTTTGATACCGAAAAGCTCTCCAAATGGATCGCTCTTGCGAAAAAGGCGGGGATACGGTATTTCGAGATAGCACATTTCTTTACGCAGTGGGGCGCGAAGTACGCGCCGAAGATCATGGCGACCGTAGATGGCGTGTATAAGAAGATATTCGGCTGGGAGACAAACGGCACCGGGCCGGAATACACCGCGTTCCTCAACAAGTACATACCGGCGATAACGGATTGCCTGAAAAAAGAAGGCGTGCTGGAAAATGCCGTGTTCCACATATCGGATGAGCCGCATATCGATCATCTGGAGGGCTATACGAAGGCGAAGAATATCGTAAAGCCTCTGGTGGGGGACTGCATGATCATAGACGCGCTTTCGGATTTCGGCTTCTACCAAAGCGGCGCTCTGGAAAGGCCTGTCCCGGCGGTCAACCATATCGAGCCTTTCCTGGAGGCGAAGGTACCGGGCCTGTGGAGCTATTACTGCATAGGGCAGCACTATAAGGTGCCCAACATCTTTATCGCCATGCCATCCTACAGGAACCGCATCTATGCCGAGATGCTGTATAAATACGATATAGACGGCATACTGCAGTGGGGCTGGAACTTCTACAACGCCCAGTATTCCGATTATCCGATCAATCCCTTCCTCCATACGGATTCGGATGGCTTTACCCTGGCGGGAGACGCCTATCAGGTGTATCCCGGCCCGGATGGGGAGCCTGTCGAATCCATCCGCGTGATGGTGACGAAGCATATGCTGGAGGATCTGAGGGCCTTTAAGCTGCTGGAAAGCCTTGCCGGCAAGGAAGCTGTTATGGCGCTCATAGAGCCCGCGGGGGCGGAGCCCATCACATTCTCCGATTATCCGAGGAACGCGGAGTATATACTGAAATTGCGTGAAAAGGTAAACGGGGAGATAAAGAAGTACATAGGATAGCGGCCTGCGGACCGGCAAAAGAAGACTACTTTCCCGCCAGACGCATAAGGCGCGGCATGGCGTATTCGTAAAAGGCTTTGTAGGAGGAGCAGAAGTAGTTTTTTCCCGGCATGGCGCCTGTATCATCCCGATCGCGGCGGCATCCACCGCGGCAGATGGAGAGCCAGCGGCAGGAAAGGCATTCCTGCTGCGTGGTGACGGAATCTTCTATGAAACGGGTCTTCTTCAGGTTCTCTAAGATGAGAGGGTAGTCATCCGTGTTGAGATCGCCCAGCTTATACCTGTCCAGCACATAGAAATCGCAGGGATAGATGGAACCGTCTGCTTCGATCACGCTCTGCATGGAGCACTGCCCCGTCATGCCGCAGTGCTCCGGCCTGAAGCCGCGCAGAACGCCCACCATGTTCTCAAAATGGCGGATATAGATGAAACGGCCGTGGGTGACATCATCGTACCACAGGTCGAAGAGCGCCTTCAGGAAACGGGTATACAGCTCCGGCGTGAGGGAATAGTCCATCCCGCCGCGCCTTTCGCCGAGCGGATCCAGACAGGGGATATACTGCTGGTACAATAAGCCCTCCTTGCGGAAGAAACGGTAAATCCTGTCGATGTTTTTGGCCGTATAGGCTGTAACGACGGTGAGGATATTGAAATCCACGCGATACTTGCGGAAGAGCTCTGCCGTTTCCATCACCCTTGCGAAGGTGCCGCTTTTGCCGGCGCCTTTGCGCAGGCGGTCGTGTATGGTCTCGTTTCCGTCCAGAGAAAGCCCGGCAAGGAACTTTTCCTCGTGCAAAAAGCGGGCCCACTCATCGTCTATGACCTGGCCGTTCGTCTGTATGGCATAGGAAACGGATATCTTACCTGTATTGAGGGCGCGGACTTCATCGCAGAAAGCACGGAAAAAACCGAGCCCGCGCAAGGTGGGCTCGCCGCCCTGAAAGCCTATGGAAAGACTGCCCTCGGCGAAGTCGAGGGCTTTTTGTATCACGTTTTTCATGGTATCCTCCGACATCATGCCGAAGGAGTAGGTTTCGCGGTTCCTGGCTTCATCCGCGTAAAAGCAGTAGCCGCACCGCATGTTGCACGCACCGGAAGCGGGCTTGATCAGCATACTAAGCGGAGGCATCCCAACACATCCCTCTTATCAATATCCCTTGGGGGCATTGCAGTCCGGACACTGCTTGTAACCGGCGTTCAGCGCCTGCAGCAGCGTGCAGTGCGTGGAAGTCTTTTTGACGTAGGTGCACTCCGCGCTGTGGTAATACTTGCCGCCGTTGTTGCAGTAAACGTAGACGGGCACTTCCGTAGGCTCCGGTGATGCGAGAACGCTGTCGGATATGATATTATAGTTATACAGGTCGATGCGCTCGAAATCGGCAGTGGGTAGAGGGCCCTGATCCGCCTCAGCCGACAGGGTCTTCAGCTCGACGCCTCCGACATATCTCTGCGGGGGCTCGGTCTGCGGTATGATGATGAAGACCACGCAGGCGGCGATGACTGCGCTGACAAGGGTTTTCACGAAGAAATTCCAGCGGCATTTGGGAGACCACATCATATACAGCCCGGCGGGAAAACAGCCTATCAGCCATCCTATGATCCGCCTGGTGGAATACGGCCCCTTTCTCCTTTTGGCGCCTGCGCGCTTTTTCCCCGCCGCTTTGTTGGCGGGGCGTGATTTTCTGCCTTGCATTTCGGGTTCCTTTCAATTTTATGTCATTACTGATATTGTAACGCTTATGCCGCGCGGAATCAAGCATCGTGACGAACCGATATTTAACAAAAACAGGGCCGGAAATACATATTGCGGCCTGATCTTATGCTATACTATATAATATACAGGTTTTGCAAAGGAGGCAGCATCATGGAGGATCCGTATGCTCTGCTCGGTGTAAAACGCGATGCTGCGGAAGAAGAAATCCGTTCTGCCTTCAGACAGCTTGCGCGGAGGTGGCACCCGGACCGGTTCCCGGAAGGGCCGGAGCGCATGTGGGCGGAAGACAAAATGGCGCGGATCAACGAGGCCTATAAACTCATCGTATCCGGCAAGGCCGGAAGGATCTGTTATGCCGAACCTGCAGAGGAAAAGGATGCAAAGCTCCTTGAGGAAGCGAGAAGGCTTCTTGAGAACGGCAGCGCCTTCGAAGCGCGGCATGTGCTCATGCGCGTCGCGACAAGGGGTCCCGAATGGAATTATCTGTTCGGCTCTGTTCTCCTGAAGCTGGAAGACCTGGAAAAGGCCTGCCTGTACTTCGGCGTGGCCGTCAACCAGAGGCCGGAGGATGCGAGGTACAGGGATGCGTACCGAAACGCCCGGGCAGCAAGGGACCTTAAGCACGGCAATTCGCTGGTGAGGAGGCTCCTCGGGGGAACGCACAAGGGATGAGCGCCGGTTCCGGCTCACTGTTTACCTCGTTATAATTTTTCCGACATTGACAAAAACGCCTGTGCAGGATATAATAGTACTGTTGTCAAAATCCGATATGCGCCATTAGCTCAGTTGGTAGAGCACCTGACTCTTAATCAGGGTGTCCCGGGTTCGAGCCCCTGATGGCGCACCATCAAAAAGCGTCTTTTGTCCAGCGGACAAAAGGCGCTTTTTGAACGATGTGTTCCGCTGACGCGGAACGTGATGTGCGCTTCGCGCGTGATGTTTGCTTTGCAAGTGATGTGCACTTCGTGCGCAGAAAGCGGAACACATCACATCACTGTGCCGCAAGGCACTGCATCACTTGCGCCATTGGCGCAAGCATCACTTTACAGTCTATAACGTTATTGCTATATCAGTGTGAGAAATCGGAAACGAGGGATCAGCATGTCCGAATCAAAGCTTCGTGACCTGTCGATGGATTTTTCTGTTCAGATCATCAACCTTGTCAAAGAACTCAAAGCAATGCACGAAACTGTAATTTCAAAGCAGATCGGCAGAAGCGGAACTTCCATCGGAGCGAATATATACGAAGCGAATTACGCTCAGGGCAAAAGGGATTTCATCTCCAAGCTTGAAATAGCCCTGAAAGAAGCAAGCGAGACCGGCTATTGGCTTGAGCTTCTGTATCGAACGGGGTATATAGATGAATCCCGGTTCAAGGCATTGAACGATCAATGTACGTCTATCCGGGTTATGCTGATCACTTCATGCAGAACTGCAAAACAAAATATCGGATCGATTTGACAAATGGGCAGAGAATTCTACGCAGTGATGCAGAAAAAAGCAGCGGGTGCGTAACCTGCTGCCAACTGTTGCAGTGCGTATAGTTTATTAAACTAAAATGCCAATGAGAACGGTATGGGGGGAAGAAAACTGACAATATCCCGAAAGAGTAATGAAAATTGTGATATACTACTGCTGTCGTATGAGGAATGTATGTTTAAGCTCCCAGCTGCGGTCATCCCCGGAAGTGACCGACAGACACATCATCGATCTTCTCGATTATGTTTTTCGCAGGCCGGTCGTTCCCGATGGCGACTCATGACCTTACAATATGTTTCTCATCATTTTCTAATGATCCTCAAATTGGGCTCTTATACCTGAGCAGTATCATGTTCACCGTCAGAGGGGAACAACACAGGCAGCGCCCTCCTGCCGGAAAGAACAGAAAGGATGAATACGATGGAAAGACTCGAAATGATCGATAAGCTCATGGAAAGGGCAGATGTCACTTTTGCTGAGGCAAAAGAGATGCTGGAGCAGAAGGACTGGGATCTTCTGGAGGCTATGGTGGCGCTTGAGGAACAGGGCAAGGTAAAGGGCGCTCACAGCACCTCCGACAATGCCGAAGGCGTCGTGTACGAGGAAGTGGAGGCTACCGCATCTCGCAACGCGGGCGAAGGGGAGAAAGAGCATGCCGGAAGGAGGCTCTTTAAATTCCTTGGCACTTTGCTGAGAAAAGGGATGGACAATAAGTTCATCGTCGAGAAGAACGGAGAGATCGTTCTGACGCTGCCTGTGCTCGTGCTGGTGATCATCATGATGATCTCCTTCTGGTTCTCGGGCATACTGCTGATCGTCGGCATCTTCTTCAACTATCACTATTCCTTTGAGGGGAGCGACCTGGGAAAGGACAATGTGAACGGGACTGTCGACAGGGTAACGGGAGCCGCGAAAAAGGTGATGGATGATGTGGCTTCCCGCATCAGCAAGGGGCAAAAGGACGCAGAAGACAAGAAAGGATAAGTTGATCGGACAGCCGGGCTTTCGCTCCGGCTTTTTCGGTTTCTGAGGAGTGAGGGCATGGCAAGGATACTGGTGGTCGAGGATGAAGAAAAGATCTCTCGTTTCGTGGAGATGGAGCTTCGGCATGAGGGCTATGAGACAGGCAAGGCCCAGGATGGGCTGACGGGCCTCGAGATGGCGGAGAGCGGCGATTATGACCTGATGATACTCGATATCATGCTCCCGGGGATCAACGGCCTGGAGGTGCTGCGCAGGCTCAGGAAGACGAGCGAGATGCCGGTGGTCCTCCTGACGGCCAGGGATGCGGTGATGGACAAGGTGAGCGGCCTTGAGATGGGCGCGGACGATTATATGACAAAGCCCTTCGCCATAGAAGAATTGCTGGCCCGCATCCGGGTGGCGCTGCGCAAGGTGGAAAAGAGCCGGAAACAGGGACCGGTGAAGAATACCCTTTCCTGCGGGGATGTGGTGATGGAGCCGGATGCCCGCGGCGTGACGGTGCGAGGAACAGAGGTCAATCTGACGGCGAGGGAATTCGATCTCCTGAAGGCGCTTATTGAGAACAAGAACATCGTCCTGTCCCGTGAAACGCTCCTCAACCGCGTATGGGGCTATGATTATTTCGGCGAAACGAATGTGGTGGATGTATACATCCGCTATCTCAGGCATAAGATAGACGATGCCTTCGGCATTTCCTTCATCAACACGGTGCGCGGTGTCGGCTATATCGTAAAGGATGCGTGATCATGGGTAAGAATTCGGGCAGTGAGCATAAGCAGAGGACTTCCTCCATCATACACCGTATCAACGCTTACCTGCAGAGCAGGGCGATCCGAAGGGTCATAGGCAGGGATATCGCTCTGCTCCCTCTCCTCACAGGCATCTGTATGATGGCGAATGAGCTGCAGTACGGCAGGTTTTCTCCTCTCAGGGAACGCGTATGGTCCCGCGGGCAGGGGCTGAGGTCGATCTGTTATTCCATCGAGCTGGGAACAGGTGAAACAGCGACGATCCAGATGGGTGAAACGCTCTTTGTGCTGGTTGGCTTTATAGGCCTTATGTTCATCGTACAGCTGATCGGCTGGAGTCTGGATTGGTTCCGCTACGACAGCCGGCTGCGCGGCTTCATGCGCCCGATCGATAAGCTGGCGCTGGAGGCGGAAAAGCTCTCCCTGAGCGGGATCAGCGAGGAAAAGATACAGAACGTCGAGGAGGCCATCGATAAGATAACCGCTGTGCAGTCGTCGATCAGCATAGGCGATTCGGATCTCAAGGGGCTTGAGAATGCCATCAACAACCTGCTCAAAAGGCTCAAGCTCAGCTACAGGGAACAGAACAGGTTCGTCGATGACGCAAGTCACGAGCTTCGCACGCCGATCTCCGTCATACAGGGCTATGCCTCCATGCTGGAACGCTGGGGCATGGAGGACAGGGCGACGCTCGAGGAGGCCGTCCATGCCATCCGCGAGGAGGCGGACCATATGAAGACGCTGGTGGACCAGCTTCTGTTCCTGGCCCGCGGCGACGGGGGCCGCCTGCCCTATAAGCCGGAAAGGATCAATGCTACGGAGCTCATGAAGGAGATCCGAGAGGAATCCGAGATGATAGACGGCCGCCACAGGTACCTGGTAAAGGCGGAGGATGATGTAATGGTGATGGGCGACCCGGCCATGCTCAAGCAGGCGGTGCGCATTTTCGTGGACAACGCGGCAAAGTATACGCCGGAAGGCGGGAGCATCACGCTCGGTTCGGCGCGGGACCCGGAAAACGGGAACGTGCTCCTCAGTGTTGAGGATGAGGGGATAGGCTTCGAAGCGGAGGAGGCGGCCCATGTCTTTGAAAGGTTCTTCCGCGGGGATGAGGTCCGCGGCAAGACGAACGGGAGCGGCCTCGGGCTTTCAATCGCCCGCTGGATCGCCGACAGGCACGGCGCGACGATAGAGGTCCTTAGCTTCAAGGGCGTGGGGACGAGGATGACGCTGCGCATGAGGGGATGACCTCCGCGATACCGTCCTGATGTTCTGCTTTGGGCTTTGTATAACAGTCTCTGCAAAAAAACGGGCCTTCTGCGATAAAACCGGGCTTGCGGCGGCAGAAAACATGCTTGACCTTCAGGTTTTGATGTGATATCGTAAAAAAGGTTCACGGCATATCGGGGCCTGCTGCCGCGGGTTCCGGAAAGCCGGTCTGATCATTCAAAAAAAGAGAAAGAGGCGGCATCATGGATTTTCTGATTCGGAAGGATACCCCGGCGGTCCCCCATAAAAAGCACTGGCAGTTCTGTGTCGGTTCCGGTCATGCCCTGCTGGCCCTGCGGACTGACTATACCCGGCAGCTGAAATACATCCATGATACCCTGGGGATTGAACGCGTCCGCTTTCACGGCATCTTCTGCGACGACATGCGCACCTGCTGCAATCTCCGCGATGTTTTCCCCGCCGAAGGAACCGAGCGGTTCAAGGAATACAATTTCAATGCCTGCGGCGTTGCCTATGACAACGTGCTGGAGGCGGGCATGAAGCCTTTCGTCGAGCTTTCCTTCATGCCGCGGAATCTGATGACGCAGGATGAGGGCCGCGTCAAGGAAGGCGCTTTCTTTTATAAGCCCTTCATCGTTCCGCCCGCGGATGAAAAAGCCTGGACGGAGTATATTCAGGCCTTTGTCCGTTTCCTGATCCATCGTTACGGCGAGGAGGAGATCCGCACATGGTTTTTTGAAGTCTGGAATGAGCCGGATCTGCCCGGTGCTTTCTGGAACGGCTCGCGGGACGAATACTTTCGCCTGTATGAGATCACCGCTCTCGCCATCAAGGAAATCGACCCGCAGATCCCCGTCGGCGGCCCTTCCACCAGCAACAGCAAATGGGTCAGATCCTTCATCGGCTACTGCGAAGCGCGGAAGATACCGGTGGACTTTATTTCGACGCACCAGTATGCCGGAGATCCGCTGGGCGGCGTGGAAGATCAGGGCGATCCGCTGAGTGAGGATGAAAAAGCGGTCGGGTTTGATATAAAGGCCATGTTCAGCGCGATGGGAGAAAGGCTGAAAAACGCGCAGGGTACCAGCGTACTGGATGGCTACCGTTCGATAATGGGGGATCAGTCTGAAACCGAGGAACTCCCCAACAACCGCTTTTTGCTCAATTCCGCGGTCGTTCGGGAACAGGCCGGTTCCCTTCCGCTGTACTATACCGAATGGAACGAAAACGCGGGCTTCACTTCCTACACGAACGATACCCGCAAGGTGGCTGCTTACGATGTCAAAACCGCCCTCGATGTCGCGGATAACGTGGACGGCTCTTCCATCTGGTGCTTCTCCGATATCTTTGAGGAGCTGCATCCCTTCCCCGAGGAATTCCACGGCGGTTTCGGCATGCTNNNNACGCAGAACGGCATTCCCAAGCCGGTTTATCATGCAATGAAGATGCTTGCCGATGCGGGGGATGAGCGCCTGGCGCTGGATCCGGATGCGACCCGGGGCGAGATCGGCCTGGCGGCCTTCCGCCGGGAAAGGGAG
>DBXA01000100.1:18270-19823 GCA_002309235.1 Christensenella sp. UBA1224
CGCCAGAAAATGAAAAACCTGGATCTGGTTCCCGAGGAGGCCGTCGTCCGGATCGAATCAGCGGATCGGCCGCGGAAGGTTTTGCTTCGCAGGGTGGATGAGGAACACGGGAACCCACTTCGCATCTGGGAAACAATGGGCAAGCCGAGGGATCTGAACCGCTTTGAAGTGGAAGAGATCCGCGAAAAGAGCGCAGTCCGGGAAGAGGAGTGGCCCTTTGTATACGAAAACGGGATACTGACCCTGAGAGCCGGGCTGGGCGTGAATGACGTGTATTTTTTCAGGGTTATCCCCTGAATGGGATGGGGGAACGATCCTTTCATCTTACGTCCTGCGCATCAGGCCGATCCTGAATCACCGCGATCAGACGCAGGCAGTTCATAAAGCGGGATATCGGAAAGGGTATCGATCATGAAAACGGTATTCAATGTAAGGGACTATGGGATCATCCATGATACGAATGCGCTGCAGACGGAAAAGATCCAGGGCGTACTGGATATTGCGGGGAAAGAAGGCGGAATTGTCGTTTTTCCTGCGGGAAACTATCGGACGGGCGGATTGCTGCTTCATAGCCGCACGGAGGTGCACCTGGAGAGCGGAGCGAGCCTCATCGGGTCGGAAGATCCGGAGGATTATCAGGTCTTTCCGATACCGGAAGGCGTGCTTTTGCATACAGACATGGAAATGGTTCCNNAAAAACGTTCGTGCCGAGTATCGCCGTGCTCTCATATCTGCCTATGGTGAAGAGGATATCACCATCACCGGCGAAGGAGAGAACTCCGCAATTGATGGCATGGATTGCTTCGACCCCGAGGGGGAAGAACACATCCGCGGCCCGCACGGCATTTTTCTTTCAAACTGCAAAGGGGTAAAGCTGCATGATTATGTCATCAGGAACTGCGGGAATTTTCACCATCAGATAGACACGAGCGACGGAGTGTCCGTCAGCATGGTGACCATTTTGGGCGGGCACGACGGCTTTCATCTGCATTGCTGCAGAGATGTCGATATCGGAAACTGCACCATTCACACCGGTGACGACTGTGTTGCAGGCATGAATCTGGAAAACCTGCATATCCATGATTCCGATCTGAATACATCCTGTCAGGTTTTTCGCATTGGAGGAAATCACATCCTTGTTGAAAACTGCCGCCTGTGGGGACCCGGCATCTATCCCTACCGGAAGTCTGTCGTCATTGACCGGGATCATATATTGCCCAGGACACAGGGGCATCATGACATCAACAGCCTGATCGAGTACTTTGCTTCGGAAGCATTCCCGATCGATGCATCCGGCGATATCGAATTGAGAAACTGTACCATCGAAAATCCCGGGAAATTGTTGTTTTATGATTATACTGCGAGCACGGCGGACCATGGCTGTCATTTTTGCAAGGGAGCCCCTCTGCGCAGCGTGGTATTCCGGGATTGTACCATAAACGGAAGGTGCGGGCCCAGCGTTATCCATGCGGATCCGTGCGCGCCGCTTTCGATCCGGTTGATTCATGTAAGCGGAGAACTCACATCTCACCGGGAATAACCACGGTCCTGAG
>DBXA01000087.1 GCA_002309235.1 Christensenella sp. UBA1224
GCCAAGTGGTAAGGCAAAGGTCTGCAAAACCTTTATCCCCGGTTCGAATCCGGGTGGCACCTCCAATAATCCTGCGCGGCAACGCAGGATCTTTTCTTATTCACCATTCACTCTCCACCAAACAGAAAGAGGAAGCTTCACTATGAAAAGAGCGGTTTGTTTGCTGATCTTCGTACTCATCCTTGCTTATGGATGGCCCTCATCCGCACAAGAAGAAGGATCCGTTTTCATAGAGCTCGAAAACGGCAGCCTGCTGAGCCCTTCCGGCGTGGAGTATGCTTTCCTTGCGAATGAAGGGATCCTGTATTACCTGGCAGAGGATGAAATGGTGTTTGTCGGCACTGTCCAAGGTGAAGAAGCCTTTTCCAAGCACATGTTAGAAACATACCAAACAGGTTTGTTCGCGCTCGGGAGCAGAGACAATGATGACATCCTGCTCAGGCGTCTGCCCGATAACGAATGGATATCCTTTTACCGAAAAGCGTCATTGCCGGCATTTGATTTTTCCGTAGACAACTGCATTCGTCTGGAGTTCGTATCCGGGATCGGTGTTGCCGAAAAGGACGCCATGCATGTAAACTGCCAGGGCGGTATTACCGACAAGGCTGAGATCGCTCAATTCCTTTCCGACATAAGGTCTCAGGATGACCCGATCAATGCCGGATTGTATGACCTGGTCAGAAAGCCGGAAGGCATGCTCGAACATTGTTATATAATGGGTGTGATCTACGGGTTCTTTGCGGAAGAACCGAATTTGGTAAAACAGATGTTCGTCATTTCCTATAACGATCTCGCTTACTCAGTCGATATGTCTTATGTGCTGCCTGAAGAATGGCTTCAGAAGCTTATTGATTCAGGCTGCGGCGGATAATCCCATTTCTTATCCGCCATAATGCTGTAAAAAGCTCCTTATCCGACCGGTAAGGAGCTTTTTGACCGCTGTTTTCATTATCCGGCAAACGATGGCCTCTTTGCTGGCAATTTACGCCTTCTGCCTGTACTGATCAAGTTGTTCCTCTGCAGGAAATACGTCTGGCAGCCTCCTGTCGCAGGGTCCTGCAGTGAAAGGACAAGTGCACGCAATTCCTTTCCCGGTTCAGGAGGAACAAGATACCGGCAGAAAAACCTCTTCAGCCAAATGGCTGGCAGAAAAGATGTCAATAGTAACGTGGTTGATGCTAAGCGCACAGGGTATTCGGTTTCTCTTTTATGTTTACCTTTGTGGAGCTGTTTTCATCTTTCCATTTTTCATCGGATGGAGAAATCGATATCATTCTCTTTACAGTACCGCTCTGCATAGGACCCGGACGGAACCACTGCGTGAAATGTGCTGAAGAGTTTTAGCCCATACCTGCCTAATGATTCAACAAATTCTTGCCTCTGGCCGTTAAACAACGCATTTTCACCAATAGAAAGCAGACTTTCCGGCAGTTGAACCTCACAGAGGGAATCGCACATGAAAAATGCTCCGGCTCCTATCACTTTCATCCCTTCTGCCATGATCACCGTTTCCAGGTGCCTGCAGCGTTCGAACGCCTCCGGGCCAATACCGATCGTACTTCCCCTAAGATAGTTCACCTCGCTGTTTGTGTAATCAGAGAACGCGTTTTCAGTCTCACCCCGAACAACAAAAGTCGTGATCTCACTGCAGTCTTTAAAGGCACATTTGCCGATCGTCAGATTGATAAACTCAGGCAGTTCTCTTATACCTTTACAAGCAATGAACGCGTAATCGCCGATCCGTTGGACTCCGGCCGGAATACGGATCCTCGCTGTTTCTGCATACGCAAACGCATTATGACCTATGACCTTTACGCTGTCCGGCAAAACGACATTGCAGGGGATCCGCGGGGTCAGCTGTCCGAATGCATAATCTCCGATCGTTTCGACCCCCTCAGGTATCGCAATTTCATCGGAAAGCCAGGAAGCGCAAACCAAGCGATGATCTGCAGAACTGATCAGCATACCGTTTTGAAGCGTTAATGTTCTGCTGTTCCCATCCAGATGAATTCCTTCAAGAGATATTCTTCCCATAAAAGGGTTTACTCTGATCTGTGTTACGCTGGCCGGGATAACGATTTGCCGTACAGCATTCCATCGCTGAAAGGCAAAATCATCGATGATCTCCGTCCCTTCCGGGATCACATATGAGCTGTCCGCCGCATCATTGAACTGCGTACCGAAGCACCAGACAACGCGATGGTCATCCTTGCTGAAAAGAACGCCGTCCAGGATCTCCAGCGATGTATTGTTCGGAGAGATCTCTACATTCTGCAGCCTGTAATATGTATCTCTGTCGGAGCAAACAAAGGCAAAGGGATTTCTGCCGATCTCAATAACGCTCGAAGGGATGTACACCTTTTGTACGGTGCATCCCCAAAATGCATGATCGTCCACTGCCTCGATATCTTCGGGAATGATCAGTTCCTCTGCGGATCCGCCCCTTATGATCCTCTTTTCAGCCGGGCAGATCAGCATGCCGTTTTCTTTTCTCAATGTCGGGTGTGTCTCCGATATATCAAGCTCAAGCTTTGTAAAAACATTGCTGAAGGCATTTTTCTGAATGGTGGTCACGCAATCGGGAATATACAGGCTCAAAGAAGTCAGATCGTATCCCGAATAGGAATACTCGCCGATTTCAGAAACAACATGACCGTCGATCGATTCCGGCACCGCCTGACAGTATGAAGCATCGTAGCATTTTATGATACGTGCAGACTGATCGGGCAGTACGATATAATCATACAGCAGTCCTTCATGTTCTTCTCCTTCGATCACAAAGGTATTGCTGTTGAGGACTGACCATTGGTAAGATGAATCCGCTTGCGCCATCAGGCAGGGAAAGACGGATACGAGCAGGACAGCAAGAAGCCCTATGATCTTTTTCATATCATTTCCCCTTATTTTCGTTGTTGTCATGACCATTACAGCTCACTTGCAGTGAATTGCTCCCACTCTCTGACCATGTGCCGGAGGGACTTTCGTTTGTATCCTTCAGACTGCTCATTATGCAATACGGATCGCATCAGACTGCATCCGTAAGATATACTTTATTTTCAGTTGATGCCTCTTACCCGCGCAGATCAGGTGCTCCTGCGCAGGAAATACGTCCAGCAGCCGCCGGCCGCGGGGCCCTGCGCCGAAAGGACGAGCGCATACAGTTCCTTCCCCGGTTCAGAGGAAACGAGGGCAACCTCGGCAGACGCAGGGCCATCCCATTCGATCAGGCAGCTGCCCATGACCGCGCGCGGCGCGCCGACCGCGACGACAGGCCTCGCAGGTGTGATAAAGCGCACTGCCGCTTTCCTGCGCGCGCCTGAAAAATCAAAGGCATCCACCAGGCGGATGTTCTCCGCGCCGCTGGTCACCATGACGGTGCGCTGCCAGGAGGAAACGCAGGTTTCCGGACCGTATGCGCCGGCCAGGTTCATGCTGATCGTCGGAAAACCATCCTGGCGGACAGAGATATCGCTGGCATAATGCTTGACCTCTCCCGTGCGTTCCGGCCATGGGATGCTCCTTTCGGCCGCGCCCTCCCCCGCTGTCAGGATGCATTCGCCATCGAGATAGACGACGAGTGCGCCAAGGTACATGCCGGCGTAAAACCCCTTGCCGCCGGAAGGCCTTGCCGCATAGATGCCGTTCTCCCCATCGACAACGACGCGCGGGTGCTTATAGCTGTCGTGCAGCCTGTCGTTTGCGAAGGAACCGCTCCAGAGCACATTCAAAAGCCTGCCTGTGATCCCGCAGGCGCTTTCCATGCCCGGATGCAGCGATTCCAGCTTTTCACCTATCGCGCAAACGGCATCATCATCGAATACCGCGCCGAGCCGGTATACATCCGCGCCGCAGAGGGCCGGCTTCATATATGTCTTCTCATCGATCAGGATATCTTCACCGATGTAGGCGGATGAGATGAGCTTCGCCTGGCCCCTGAGCTCCTCATCGGCGCACAGCCCCGATTCACCGCTGCAGGCAAAATCGCACATAAAGGCGATATCCGCCATGCACAGAGCCTCCGTCAGCCATGCGGCAAGGCCCCGGCGCCTGTAGACCTCGCCCAATCTCCCGGCGGATACGCATCTTTCCGCAATGCGCAGAAGGTTTTTGAGCCGCAGCCAGCGCAGGGATTCATCCTGCGGGACGTAGAGGACCGCCGTCACAGCAGCGGCAGCGAAGGAAAGCGCATCCGGCCGGCGGAGCACCGTTTCACAAAAGGCAGGATCGTCCAACCGGTCTACCAGCCTTTCCCGGCATTCATCCATAGCGGCCTCACAGATGCCGGGAGCAACGGTCTCCAGCTCATTCTTATATAGCTCCTTCGCCCATACCATAAGCGCTGCCGTTTCCGCGGCAAACGCATCCGGCTGCTCCTTCCTCATGGGCACCTTGCGCTTATCGGAAACGGACCAGGAAGGCTCCGCGAGAATGCTGTACAGCATATCGGCGATCTCTCCTGCCGCGCGCCCTTCCTCCGTTACTGCCTCGCACAAAAGCATATCCGCCAGCGAAGAACGCACGGCGCGGCGCGCCGAATCATAGCCCTCCGCGGATGCGAGCCATTCCTTCAGACCCGGCGCGGCTGCCTTCCTCGCCATATGCCCGCGGCGCATGATCTCCCTTTTCACGTCCTCCGGGATCGCGGTAAGATCCTGCCTGCGGAACATCCGGAATTCCTCCGCGGATGTGAGCGATGAGACCATATGGTCAAAATGGGATGAGAACATTTCCCTTCACCTCATAATACTTTCAGATCAGAATTCCAGTATGGCGCCATCCCGCGCGGACCTCTTAGCCAGATCCACCAGCCTTTGCAGCTCCGCGCCGTGCCTGAGGCTGGGCTCCGGCCGCACGCCCCGCGCCACGCAGTCCAGGAAGGAATACATGCAGTGTGTATGGGCCCTGTCCCAGCCTATCGTATTCTTGCTCGGCAGGAAAGAACCGCCCGGCGCAGCATAGCGCGCGACGCTTTCTATCCGCGTATAGCCTTTCATGCCGCCAAGAGGGCTGTCCGGCACAGTATTGTCATAAAACCACAGCCAGTCCGGCTCCATCAGGTTCCACTTGACAGCGCCATTCGTGCCGCAGATCTCAAGGAACATCTCGTCATTCGCGCCGGTGGATATCTTGCTGGCCTCCACACTGCCCAAAGCGCCGTTCGCAAGGCGCAGCGTCATCAGCGCGTGGTCCTCGGCGATCTCATCCCCTTGAGCGACACCGCCCCCGGGAAGAGGCCTCGTATCGTAGATCCTGTTGACGGCGCAGTATACCTGCTTCGGCCAGCCTATCAGCCATGTGATGAGATCCAGCGCGTGAACTGCCAGGTCGTTGAGAACGCCGCCCTGCTTAAGCTGCTTCCATCCGGCAGGCTTATCCTTGTCTACCGAGCCGGAATGCAGATACCGGCAGCTGAAAGCCGTGATATCCCCCAAAAGGCCCTGCGACGCGATCTCCTTCGCCCGCAGCACGGAAGGGAAGAACCTGTCATTGAACACCATCTGCGACAGGGCCTGCGACCGTTCGGCAGCATCCGCTATCCTCGCGGCGGAGGGGTAGTCATCCGCCAGCGGCTTATCGATATACAGATGCTTTCCGGCCTTCAAAGCCGCTATCGCTATATCCTCATGCATATCGTTCGGCGTGCATACGGATACCGCGTCTATTTCCGGGTCGTTTATGATATCGTGCCAGTCGAGCGTGCTCTTTTTAAAATCAAAGGCCGCCTGCGCCTCATCCACAGAGGACTGTCTGCGCGAACAGACAGCCGTAAGCTCCGGCCTGAAATCCAACCCCTTATAATACAGCGGAACATTCCGCAGGGACTGCGCGTGTGTCCTGCCCATAAACCCCCAGCCTATGACGGCGTATCGGATCCTCTTCATATGAATACCGCCTTCCCTGTGCATATCTCTCACCAATAAGATACCACAGAAAAGCCGCGCGTTCAATAAGCGCACGCCTTTTCATTCATTAACAAGTTGTTTCAAATAAATCTATAGCCTGTGACACATGAATAATGCTATAATGAACGGGCAGCCGGTGTTGCATGCCGTCTGCCCGCTCGCCGGCACCCGCAAGGGAAGGCGCCGGCGATGCCATATGATCGACCTGTAAACAGACAGAGAGGATAACCGATATGCTGAAAAGATCTTTATGCCTGGCGATAGCCGTATGCCTGTTTCTCTCCTGTGCCTTCGCGCTCGCGGATGAAGACCCTGCCGCGGCCGTGATCGACGGCATCATCATAACCCGTTCCCAGGTGGACACGCAGTATGAATCCCAATACGGGGATTACGCGCTGGATGACGAGGTACAGGCTACGGAGCTTCGGCTTGAGCTGCTCGACCAGATGCTGCGCAATATGACAGAGAGCATCATGCTGAAAAAGCTTGGGCTCGACGTCATCTCGGAAGAGGAGCGCTCTTCTCTGGAGCAGGCCGCAAAGCTCGAATACGAAAACTACATCCAATACTTCATGGTCAATCTCGACGATGGCACGCTCGGCTCGGAGGAGCTGCGTTCCCTGGCGATCTCCTGGCTGGAGAGCCTCGACATGTCGGAGGAGGATTATATCGCGCAGTACATCGAATCCTCTTCATCGGAGAGGTTATACGCGTATGTGACAGACAATCTGCTGCTTACCGAGGAGCAGATCCTGGAGCACTATAACGATATGGTCCGGGATGCGAAAGCCGCCTATGAGAACTCACCGGATGATTACATCGCCTGCGTGCTGTTCGGCGTGCCCTCACTGTACGTCCCCCAGGGGATACGCGTGGTGCGCCGCATACTCATCGCCTTTGACGAGGAACAATCCGAGGCTTATCTGAATCTGAGCGACGCTTCTTCCGAGGGGAAGGATGTACGCGCGCAGATGAGCGCCCTGTACGGTCAGCTCGACAGCAAGGTCAATGAGGTGAGCGCCCAGCTCGACGGCGGTGTACCGTTTGTCGAAGTCGAGCAGATCTACAGCGATGATACCACGCTCATCGATACCGGCCTCGAGGGCATAGGCTATTACGTATGCGAAGGCTGCACCTACTGGGATGACGAGCTCGTAAAGGCCGCTATGGACCTGGCCGCCCCGGGCGAGATCTCACGCGCGATACGCATGAGCGACGGCATCAGCATATTCTACTATGAATCCGAGCTCAAAAGCGGCGCCGTTCCTTTTGAAGAGGTGAAGGATTACGTAACGGAGGCTGCCTATTATATCGCAGGCAGCGAGGCTTACTTAAAGCAGCTTGACGCATGGCGTGAAGAGCTTGGAGCGGAGATCTACCTGGACGCGCTCGAATGACAATGAGCCGCCCTGCAGGCGGGAGGTATCTTTTCCGGCTTGCCTGCAGGCCGCATATCGGCTATAATGATATCAGACCCTTTTCAAGGGCTTGTATCCACAACCTGGAGGACATTTATCCATGCCTCTGTATCTGTTAAAATGTACAAAATGCGGACATACATTCGAAAAGCTGACACCCTTCTCGCGCCTGGGTGAGGCTGTATGCGAAAAATGTGGTGAAAAGGCAGAACGCGTATACGCAGGCGCCTCGATAGCCGTATTCACGGGAAAAGGAGCAAGGAGCTCCTCCTGCGGCGGGTGCACCTGCCCGAACTGCGCCGGCTGCGGAAACAAAAGCTGAAGAAAACCGAAAGGGACACTTCCCTGCGGTACAGGGAAAGTCAAAGCACAAAATGCGACAGATCATGAAGATCACGGGGCCGTGCAGACTCAGCGGCACTGTAAGGATCAGCGGCAGCAAAAACGCATCCGCCGCCATCATACCCGCTACGATACTCGCCAAAGGCGAATGCATCCTTGAGAACCTGCCGGATAACAACGATACCGAAGCTATGCTCGATACCCTGCGTTATCTGGGGGCAAGCGTCACAAAGCTCGAGAGCAGCCGCGTATCGATCGATACGAGCACGATCGACAGGTGCGACCCCCCGGACAGGCTCATGAGCATCATGCGCGCTTCCTATTATTTCGTTCCTGTCCTTCTGGGCACAAAAGGCAAGGCCGAGGTCGCCATGCCCGGCGGCTGCAACATAGGCCCAAGGCCTATCGATCAGACGCTCAAGGGGCTGCGCCTTCTCGGCGCCAATGTGTATGTGGATGATGTGACCGGCAAGATCATGGGCAGCTGTGACCATCTGACCGGCGCGGATGTCTATTTTGATATCCCCAGCGTCGGCGCCACGGCAAATACCATGATGGCGGCTGTCATGGCCTCCGGCAGGACCACTCTCCACAACGCAGCCAAGGAGCCGCATATCGTCGATCTCGCCAACTTCCTGTGCGCGATGGGCGCGCGCGTACTCGGCGCGGGTACAGATATCATACGCATCACCGGCGGAAGACCCATGCACGGCACATCCTATGCCATCATTCCGGATCAGATCGAAACGGGCACATACATGATCGCCGCCGCGGCAACACAGGGTGATGTCACGATAGAGGGCGTCATCCCGCTGCATATGGAGGCCCTGACGGCAAAGCTTCTGGAAATGGGCGTCAGCGTGACCACGAAAGACGATACCATACATATCTCCTCCGGCCGCTCGCTCAGGCCGGTAGAAGTCAAGACCCAGGTGTATCCGGGCTTCCCGACGGATCTGCAGCAGCCGCTCACTGCCCTTCTGACCATGGCAAACGGCACGAGCAGCGTGTATGAGCAGATATTCGAAAACCGTTTCCGCTTTACGGCAGAGCTCAATAAAATGGGCGCCGATATCACCGTGAGCGAGAACAACCGCATCGCGAAGGTGAACGGCGTGGAAGCGCTTCACGCTGCCGATATCATGGCAACGGATCTGCGCGCAGGCGCCGCTATGGTGATCGCAGGCCTTATGGCGCAAGGGACCACCCGGATCGACGGCTGCCATTATATCCTGCGCGGATATGAGAGGATGGATGAAAAGCTTCGCGCCCTCAACGCGGATATCGAATGCATCACCACGGAGGATTGACAGAATTTTTCCAAAGGTATTGACACTTGGGCCCCATAGTTGTATAATGTCCTTTGTCAGCACGAGCTGGCAGGGTAATGCCGAATGGTGTAACGGTAACACTAACGACTCTGACTCGTTCATTCTAGGTTCGAATCCTAGTTCGGCAGCCATAAGCCTCCATGGTCAAGAGGCCTAAGACGTCGCCCTCTCACGGCGAAAACAGCGGTTCGAATCCGCTTGGAGGTGCCAAAAAGCTGCATTGCAGCTTTTTTTTTATATGTAAGAGCTTTTATTCCCCACAAAAGGCAAAGGAGGAAACCCGCATGATACATTATAACGAACGGGAAAATTCTTTCCATCTGTCGACAGAAAAGACCAGCTACATCATCGCCATCCACAAAAATGCCTATCCCCTGCATATGTACTGGGGCAGGCGCGTTTACGGCGACGATGTGATGTGGGCCCTTGACGCCCCCTACAGGCGTTACGCCCGCATCATGCAGCCGGAGCCCGATGAGCCCGCCTATACCCACGAATTCTTTCCCTGGGAATACCCGGATTTCGGCACCGGCGACTTCCGCCCCGCCGCCTACAGCGTGATCGATCCCAACGGAGACAATTACTCCGATGCCAGGTACGTGGGATACAGGATCCTGGATGGGAAACCGCCTCTTGAGGGGCTGCCAAGCGTGAACGCCATGCCGGAAGACGGTGCCGAAACCCTTGTCATAAGCCTTTACGATGAAAAGCTGCGCCTCGCGGTCGATCTGTATTACACCGTTTACGAAAAGTACGATGTGATCGCCCGCCATACCGAATTCCGCTATGACGGCGAGGAGCCCAGTTATCTCACAAAGGCCCTCTCCGTCTCCATCGACGCTCCGCAGGGCTTTGACGAGATGATCCAGCTTTGCGGCAGCGCCTTGCGCGAAAAGCATATCGTAAGGCGTCCGATCGCGAACGGAACCACCGGTTTTGGCTCCATCCGCGGCGTATCCTCCCACCAGGAGACGCCTTTTGCCGCCCTGGTCGGCAAAAACACAACGGAGCACACCGGCGAAGCCTGGGCGATGACGCTGGTCTACAGCGGCAACTTCTCCGTAACGGCAGATTGCGATCCCTACGGCTCCGTACGGGTGCAGATGGGCATCAACGAAACCGATTTCCGCTGGCAGCTCACAAAGGGCAGCACCTTTATCACACCGGAGGCCCTGCTGGTATATTCCGGCGAAGGCCTGAACGGCATGTCCCACACCTTCCATACTCTCCTTCGCGAAAGGGTGGGAAGAGGCAGCTGGACGGATAAGGAAAGGCCCGTCCTCCTCAACACCTGGGAGGCCTGCTACTTTACCTTCGACCATGACCATGTCATGAAGCTCGCCCAGGCGGCGAAAAAAGCGGGCATGGAGCTCCTCGTGCTGGATGACGGCTGGTTCGGCCACAGGGATAACGCTACTTCCTCCCTTGGCGACTGGTTTGTGGATAAAAAGAAGCTGCCCCGCGGCCTCAAGGCCCTCGCGGACGATGTCAACGCGCTCGGGCTGAAGTTCGGTCTGTGGTTCGAGCCGGAGATGATATCC
>DBXA01000014.1 GCA_002309235.1 Christensenella sp. UBA1224
ATCATACAGGCGGAGCTCGGCTTCGTGGAAGGGAACAGCCGCGCGAGGGCACTCTACGAAAAGATGGGCTTCCGGATCGTCGGCCTGAACCCGAACGCCTTCCGCATGAGGGACGGAACGCTGCGCCACGAATATACCATGATAAAAGAGATCCGACATGAATAGCGGCGTATCGTCAGAAGATATACGGGCAAAGGAAGAAAAGAAGAAGAGGATGATAGTTTCAGCATAAGTTTGGACAAGAGACCCGCGTCGTACTCCTCCGCCCTATGATAGTGTATCTTCATAAACTCATGGCAATCACCTGTTACATTTAAAGAATTGATAGAGGGATCGAGAAAATGCTGCCGTATGTGCCGGGCTGCAGCTCAAACGCGATGACAGACCTTGTCACAGGGATGAGCCGGACGGGTATGATTCAGAGCTATACTCATCATGCTGTCTGCTATAGAATACGTGGCCGGTACGTTTACGTAACTTTTAGCGTTGACAGATGAGAAATTGACCCATATAATCTGTATTGTAAGGTAATTTTCCAAAAAAAGCATGAAAGGAAACCGCTGACAATGAAAAAGCTGAGTTTTCTACTGGCCATAGTGCTGCTCTTCACCTGCGTGCCGGCTTTTGCCGCATCCTCCTTCGATTACGAATACCTGGATGACGGCACGCTGGAGATCACGGGCTATCACGGCAAGGCCGCGGATGTGGTGATCCCGGAGACCATCTATTCAAGGACGGTCACCTCCATACGGGAAGGCGCCTTTTACGGGATGAACATCACAAGCCTCGTGATACCGGCAAATATCATCAACATCGGCTACAGCGCCTTCGCGGAGTGCTACTACCTGGAGAGCGTGGAATTCGACGGGAGCTACCTCGATATCGGGGAATACGCCTTCATGAATGACATTTCCCTCTCCAGCATCATCATCAACGAGGCTTCCCTCTACATAGGAAAGAGCGCCTTTGAGAACTGCACCAGCCTCTCATACGCGGAAGTGCTGCCAACGCTGGCGGAGCTCTCCATAAGGGACCGCGCCTTCTCCGACTGCAAAAAGCTGCCCTCCTTTATGATCCCCAATACCGCGACAGAGGTCAACATCGCCAAGACCGCCTTCCGGAATTCCTGCAAACCCACGTATTACAAACCGGAGGAAGTGTACGGGATCCCGGCGCGCATTTCCGTTTATGCCGAGTGCGCCGATTACAACCACGTGGGGAACGACTGGTACGGAGAATTCTATGTGAACGGCGTACTGCTGGAGGATTACCTGGATGTATATCTCAAGGCGGGCGATGTCCTCAGCCTGCAGGCCGTCATCGGTGAAAAAGACGCCCTTTATTCCGACGAAGGCGTGCTGGACGACGAGCTGACGGTCTATAAGAAGGACCTTAAGAAGGATTTCACCGTAACGGATTATGTGACAGTGACGGAAAATGACGGCATTTACTACGGTTATTCCTGCGTATGGACAGTGGTATTCACCTTTGAGATCATGAAATAACCCGCAAGGCTTTCCAAAGACGAAAAAAGGCCCTTCCGCAAACAAAACCGCGGCAGGGTCTTTTTCCGATACACGCATGCTTTCATCCGGGAGCTGCTTGGATCTGCAAGAAGCTTCCGGATGGAAGGATGCCGATAAATGAAATATTGCCTGCCTTTTGCCCTTTGTGATAAAATACGATATGAAAAACGCAGATAAGGGGGATCTGATATCATGCTGCCTACCGAAATGCGCGCTTTAGTCGCACGCGACGCGGGTCAATACGCCCTGGAGACCGTTCCCGTTCCTCAACCGAAATCCGGTGAGATGCTCATAAAGATCGAGGCCTGCGGCATCTGCGCGGGCGATGTCAAAGCCACGCACAGATCCGCCCGTTTCTGGGGCGGAAGCGGTATGCCCGGCTACTGCGAGCCCCCGTTTACCCCCGGCCACGAGTTCGTCGGCCGTGTGGAGGCAATGGGGGAAGGCGTGGAAGGCGATTTTAAGGTAGGGGACAGGGTCGTCAGCGAACAGATCGTTCCCTGCGGCACCTGCCGCTACTGCAAAGCCGGGAAATACTGGCTGTGCGATCCGCACAATGTATACGGGTACAAGTACTACCTGCCCGGCGGCATGGCGGAATACATGATACTGCCCAAGCGTTCCATCAATTACAAGATACCGGATGACCTGCCCATCGAAAAGGCCGTGCTGATAGAGCCCTATTCCTGCTCCCTTCACGGCGTGGAGCAGGGCCGCATACAGGTGGACGATACGGTGGTGCTTGCAGGGGCAGGAACGCTCGGCCTGGGCATGATAGGCGCCATCAGGCAGCGCAACCCGAAGAAGCTGATCGTGCTGGATATGAACGACCACCGGCTGGAAAAGGCAAAGAGCTTCGGCGCGGACATCGTACTGAACCCCGGCAGGGAGGATGCCGTCAAACGGGTCCTGGATGAAACAGGCGGATACGGGTGTGATGTCTATCTGGAAGTGACAGGCCACCCCTCCTCCGTAGGCCAGGGCCTCAAGATGATCTGCAAGGGCGGCCGCTTTGTGGAATTCTCCGTCATGAGCGGTGAATCCACGGTAGACTGGTCCATCATAGGCGATACGAAGGAGATCGTCATCTACGGCTCGCAGCTCAGCCCTTATTGCTACAGCCGCACGATAGAAGGCATCGTAAACGGCACGCTCCCCACGGACGGCGTCGTTTCCCATATCTTCCCGCTCGAAAAATGGCAGGAGGCGTATGCCCTCGCCGAATCGGGCAAGGGGATCAAGGTGGTACTGAAGCCGTAACAAAGGCTGATCGCCTTCCGAAACCGCGCTCCGTCTCTCCTGCGCCTCACCGGGAGCAGGAGAGCCTTGTTCTGCGCCGCGCTTCGGACCTGCCGAAAGGAGATATACCCCTATGAGCCAGAATAACCGCATCATCCGGGACCTGACAGTCGGGAGCGTTCCAAAGACGCTGCTCACATTCTCGCTGCCCCTCTTCCTGTCGGGCCTCCTGCAGATGGTCTACAACATGGTCGATATGATCGTGGTCGGGCGATTCATCGGCAAGGAAGGGCTTTCTGCCGTTGCGATCGGCGGCGAGGTGCTGATGCTGATCACATTTGTAGCCATGGGCTTTTCCAACGCCGGCCAGATCCTCATTTCCCGCTTTGTGGGCGAAAACCGCAAGGACCGCATCGGTGAGATGGTGGGGACGCTTTTCACGCTGCTCATCAGCCTGGCCGTGGTCATCACCATCATCTTCCTGTTCTCCTACCGCGGCATACTCGCCTGGCTCAACACGCCGGAGGAGATACTGGAGTATACGCGCAGCTACTGCATCATATGCATACTGGGGACGGTCTTCATATACGGATACAACCTGGTCTCCGCGATACTGCGCGGCATGGGGGATTCCCGCCACCCGTTCCTCTTCATCGCCATCGCCTCCGTGATCAATATCATACTGGATCTTTTGTTCGTGGGCCCGCTCGGCATGGGGCCAGGCGGCGCCGCGCTCGCGACGGTCATCGGCCAGGCGGCAAGCTTCCTCTTCGCGCTGTCGCTGCTCTACCGGAACCGCGCGCAGATCTACTTCGATTTCAAGCCCTCGCATTTCCGCATCTACAAAACCGTCATAAAGCCGCTCCTCTCGCTGGGCTTCCCGATGGTGATACAGTCGGCGGCCGTCACCTTCTCCATGCTGTTCGTCAATTCCTACATCAACGCCTACGGGACGATCGCCATCGCCGTAACGGGCGTTGCGAGGAAGCTGGAAAATATGCTGGGCGTCGTTTCCCAGGCCATCTCCTCCGCCGGCGGCGCCATGGTATCCCAGGCGCTCGGCGCGGGAAAAATCAAACGGGTGCCAAAGATCGTGTACACCGCGCTGTGGGTGGTCGCGATACCTGCCGTGGTGTTCGCGGCCGTCACCTGGTTCCATCCGGAATGGCTGTTCGGGCTGTTTTCCGATGACGCGGAAGTGCTGGCCATGGCCGTCACCTATGTGCCGGTCGCCATGGTGCAGTACGTCGGCGCGACACTGCGCCCGGCCAATTTCGCGCTCATCAACGGCTCCGGCAATTCCCGCCTGAACCTGATGGTCGCCCTGCTCGACGGCATCGCCAGCCGCATAGGGCTTTCGCTCCTGCTCGGCGTCACCTTCGGCATGGGCATATTCGGCTTCTGGTACGGCAACGCCTTCTCCGGGTGCGTACCGTTCCTCATCGGAGGCATCTACCTTCTGTCCGGCACATGGAAAAAGCGCGCTTCCGTACGCAAAGAGGAATAAAGGGACCGTTTAAGGAACCGGCAGCAGGGGCACAGCTTCATCCGGAAGCCGTACCCCTGTTTTTTGCACTCAAAAGGCAGAAAAAGCCGCTCTTTTACGAGCATACAGAAGGTTTAACATGAAATAAGACCCAAGGGACATGAAATACTGTTGACAAAGCACTATATCTGTGGTTTAATTCTTTTTGCTCGAAAGTTTAGTATAATTAAACCTACCGGATATCATTGCAGGAGGAAAATAAATGGACATAGGCGAAAGGCTCAAGAACCTGCGGCTGCGCCGGGGCCTTACCCAGGAAGAGCTGGCCGACCGGTGCGAATTGAGCAAGGGCTTCATCTCCCAGGCGGAGAGGAACCTGACGTCGCCCTCGATCGCAACGCTGACGGACGTGCTGGAAGGCCTTGGCTGCACGCTGCAGGAGTTCTTCAGCGACGACAGCAGCGAAAAGACCGTGTACACCCCCGGGGATATGTCCGTCAAGGAAGACAAGGACGACCTGAAGGGAAGCATCACCTGGCTGGTGCCCAACGCCCAGAAGAACAGCATGGAGCCGATACTGGTGGAGCTGGGTCCCGGCGGTGAGACATGGGAGATGCCCCCGCACGAGGGCGAAGAATTCGGTTATGTGATATCCGGCACGATCACGCTCCTGACGGGCACGACCTGCCAGAAGGTGAGCCAGGGATCGAGCTTCTGCCTGCATCCGCGCAGCAGCCACTCCCTGAAAAACGAGACCGCGAGAACCGCGAAATTCATATGGATCTCTGATCCGCCCAATTTCTGATGGAGGATAAGCAGGAATGCGTAAGCTGATTGAATTCCGGAATATCGTAAAGAGCTTTGACGGACAGGTAGTGCTCAAGGGCATCAACCTGAACATCAACGAAAATGAGTTCGTGACACTGCTCGGCCCCTCCGGCTGCGGCAAAACGACGCTCCTTCGTATCCTGGGAGGGTTCCTGGAGCAGGATGAGGGTACGGTGATCTTCGACGGAAAGTGCATCGACAAGGTGCCTGCCTACAAGCGGGAGATCAACACCGTTTTCCAGCGTTACGCGCTGTTCCCGCACATGAACGTGTTTGAGAACATCGCCTTCGGGCTGCGCATCAAGAAGCTGGGCAACGATATCATCAACCAGAAGGTAAACCGCATGCTCTCCCTCGTAAACCTGGAGGGCTATGAAAAACGGAACGTGACCAAGCTTTCCGGCGGTCAGCAGCAGCGCGTGGCCATCGCGCGCGCTCTCGTCAACGAGCCGAACGTGCTCCTGCTCGACGAACCGCTCGGCGCCCTGGACCTGAAGCTGCGCAA
>DBXA01000008.1:0-160 GCA_002309235.1 Christensenella sp. UBA1224
GAACGGACGGAAACCAGAAGGGGATTGTTGAAATCACCGAAGGTCTTGCCGGTCTCTTTTTCGAGATTGCTCAGAGCCTTCTCTACCTGGTCGAGTATCTCATCGGAGATATTGCCTTCCAGGCGATAGTAATCGGTGCAGGCTTCGGTGGTGATGGTGA
>DBXA01000008.1:189-2945 GCA_002309235.1 Christensenella sp. UBA1224
AGGTTCGCGCCTTTGCCGCCGAGCAGCTCCCTCATGTCGCCGCTGCCTTCTTTGAACTGATAGACAAACTTGGTGGCCATTGTGTTTCCTCCCTGTTTATGATGATCTGAAACAGATACCGATTTTAATGGCGGGCGGCTTTTCGCCCATCTGACAAACAAATATACCATATAATGGGAAGTTTTGCAACGTGATGCGGCTTTCTTTTCATCGTTTTACACAATAAGAGAGCAGACTGGTGCCCCGGCGGGCGGATTTCCGCCCACATACGTTCCTGCATTCGCATGCAGAGACAAGGAACAGTCTTGCCTGTGTGGAAAATTTATTCATTTTCCTGGTTTTATGCGTTATGAGTTAATATAAAAGGGCTATAATATATAAAATTTTCACTATCTGAGCAAAGCGGGGTTTCATAAATGGAAGTCAGAACGAGATTTGCGCCAAGCCCGACGGGGTACATGCACCTGGGCAATCTGCGCACAGCTTTGTATACGTATCTCTGGGCGCGCCGCAATAACGGCAAATTCATCCTCCGCATAGAGGATACCGACCAGGTGCGCGAGGTGGCAGGCGCGGTGGACGTGATATACAATTCCCTGCGCACGGCGGGGCTCGAGCATGACGAGGGCCCGGATGTGGGCGGGGATTACGGCCCCTATGTCCAGTCCGAGCGCAAGGCCATGTACCTGCCCTACGCGAAGCAGCTGGTGGAGAAGGGCTGCGCCTATTACTGCTTCTGCACGCCGGAGAGGCTGGAGGAAGCCCGTCAGGAAGCGGAGAAGAACGGCGGCACCTTCAAATACGATAAGCACTGCCTGCATCTTTCCAAAGAGGAAGTACAGGCGAAGCTCGATGCGGGAGAACCCTACGTTATCCGACAGAACGTGCCGACGACCGGCAAGGCATCCTTTGACGATGTCATCTACGGCCATATCGAGGTGGACTGCGATACACTGGACGACCAGGTGCTCATCAAGGCCGACGGCCTGCCCACTTACAACTTCGCCAACGTGATAGACGACCATACCATGGGCATTACCCATGTCATGCGCGGCAACGAGTATCTTTCCTCCGCGCCGAAGTACAACCTGCTCTACGAGGCTTTCGGATGGGAGCCGCCCAAGTACGTGCATCTGACGCCCGTCATGTGCCGTGACTTCCAGAGGGATGAGAACGGCGGATATGTACTGGATGAGAACGGCGAGAAGATAGGCATCACCCGCAAGATGTCCAAGCGAAAGGGAGACCCTTCCTTCGAGGACCTGCTCTCCCAGGGGTACCTTGTGGATGCCGTCATCAACTACATGGTGCTTTTGGGATGGTCCCCGCGGGGCGAGGAGGAGTTCTTCTCCCTGGATGAGCTCAAGAAGATATTCGACCTGGAGGGCCTTTCCAAATCCCCCTCCATCTTCGATATGCAGAAGATGAACTGGTTCAACGCGGAATACATCCGCCGCCTCAGCGATGAGGAGTTCTATGAGAAGGCGCTCCCCTGGATCGCGCAGGCAGTCGATCCCGCGAAGTTCGATACAAGGCGCATCGCGGCCCTCCTCAAGGACCGCACGGAGTACTTTGCGGATATACCGCCCAAGATCGGCTTCCTGGCACGAATGCCGGAATATGATATCGCTCTTTACACCCACAAGAAGATGAAGACCGACAGCGCGGTATCGCTTGAGATCCTTACGGCTGTACGCCCGTTCCTTGCCGGTATCGCAGACTGGACCGAGCAGGAACTGCACGACCGCGTGATGGAGTGGATCCCCTCGACAGGCATGAAGAACGGCACGGTACTCTGGCCGCTGCGCATCGCCGTATCGGGCCTTGCCAACACGCCGGGCGGGGCGTTTGAGATACTGTATCTCCTGGGCAAAGAGGAATCCCTGCGCCGCATAGACGAAGCGATCGCTAAGCTTCAGGCATAAATTAGGAGGTTGGACCGTATGGAGAAGAAGACGTTTTACATCACCACACCCATCTATTATCCCAGCGGGAATATGCATATCGGCCATACCTACACCACCGTTGCCGCGGATGTCATGACCCGCTTTAAGAAGATGCAGGGCTATAAGACCTACTTCCTGACCGGAACCGATGAGCACGGCCAGAAGATAGAAGAGAAGGCCGCGGAGGCAGGCGTGAGCCCGCAGGAGTATGTGGATAAGATCGTGGCGCAGACAAAAGAGCTGTGGAAGCTGATGGATATCGAGTATGATGATTTCATCCGCACCACCGAGGAACGCCACCAGGTGATCGTGCAGAAGATATTCCGCAAGTTCTATGAACAGGGTGATATCTACAAGAGCCAGTACGAAGGATTGTACTGCACGCCCTGCGAATCCTTCTGGACCGCCTCCCAGGTGATCGAAAAGGACGGTGTCAAGTGCTGCCCGGACTGCGGCCGTCCCGTAAAGCCCATGAAGGAGGAAAGCTATTTCNNTCTTCCGCATGAGCAAGTATCAGGATTGGCTGATCGATTATATCGAGACACATCCGGATTTCATACAGCCCGTCACCCGCGCCAACGAGATGCTCAACAACTTCCTGCGGCCGGGGCTTCAGGACCTGTGCGTGAGCCGCACCTCCTTCAAATGGGGCGTGCCGGTGGATTTTGATCCGAAGCACGTGGTATACGTATGGATCGACGCGCTCTCCAACTATATCACCGCTCTGGGCTACGGTACGGACCATGATGAGCTCTTCCGCGAGTTCTGGCCGGCGAACATCCACCTGGTGGGCAAGGAGATCGTGCGCTT
>DBXA01000008.1:2962-3093 GCA_002309235.1 Christensenella sp. UBA1224
TGCACGCGCTGGGCCTTCCGCTGCCGGGGCAGGTGTTCGCACACGGCTGGCTCCTGTTCGGCGGGGATAAGATGTCCAAATCCAAGGGAAATATCGAATATGCGGAGCCTATCGTGGCCCGCTACGGCGTG
>DBXA01000008.1:3102-3446 GCA_002309235.1 Christensenella sp. UBA1224
CCCTTCGGCGCGGACGGCAACTATACGAATGAGGCGCTCCTCAACCGCACCAACGCGGATCTCGCGAACGACCTGGGCAACCTCGTCAGCAGGACAGTAGCCATGATCGAAAAGTATTTCGACGGCGTCGTTCCCGCGCCCAACGCGGAGGAAGAGCCAGATAAGGCGCTGCGCGGGTTGTTCGAGGCAATGGCTCCTTCGGTCGCCGCTCAGATGGACGCGCTGCAGTTCTCCGTGGCCCTGGGAGAGATCTGGAAGGTAGTAGGGGAATGCAACCGCTATATCGATATCACGCAGCCCTGGGTGCTGGGGAAGAGCGAGGAGTCCAGGCCGCGTCTCGCGAC
>DBXA01000008.1:3492-4702 GCA_002309235.1 Christensenella sp. UBA1224
GGCAGGATCTTTGAGCAGCTTGGCGTCACGGATGACGCGCTCAAGACCTGGGACAGCATCGCCGCGTTCGGCGCGCTCCCGGCCGGTATAAAGGTACACAAGGGCAAAGCCCTGTTCCCGCGCCTTGATGTGAAGAAGGAGCTGGAAGCCCTGAACGCCGAAAAGGAAGCTGCGGCTGCAAAGGCGGTTAAGCAGGCGGAAAAGAAGGAAGAACCCGCCGCGCAGGAGGAAACAGGCCTCATCACCATAGACGATTTCGCCAAGGTAAAGCTGATGGCGGCGAAAGTCGTCGCCTGCGAGAAGGTGCCCAAGGCGGATAAGCTGCTCAAGAGCACTCTTGACTGCGGAAACGGCGCTGTCCGCACGGTGGTATCCGGCATCGCGCAGTGGTACACACCGGAGGAGATGCCCGGAAAGACGGTTATACTGGTCTCCAACCTCGCGCCGCGCAAGATGAGGGGTATCCTCTCGGAAGGCATGCTTCTGTGTGCGAGCGATGACGAAGGGAACCTGAAGCTCCTGACGGTGGACGGCGGCGCGTTCAAGCCCGGCTCTGAGATCGGCTGAGAACTTACATATCGATACGCAAGGGCAGTTTCGCGCTGCCCTTTTTCTTTGGGCATCTTTCCGGACATGTGCTATAATGTGTTTTGTGACAGATGAAACGCGCATGACCGTACCGGAGGCCGACAGTATGAAAAGGCTCAGACAACTTGTGCTCCTGACGCTCGCTGCAGTTGCGGTGAACGCGTGTACGGCTGCCGGCGCTTTCGCGGGTACCTTTATGATAGAGGACAGGGAAGAAAAGATACAGAGCGTGACTATAGCCGCAGTCGGAGACAACCTGATCCACGAATCGATCTATAAAAAAGCATACGACAGGAAAACGGATACATATGACTTTTATCATATGTACGACCCTGTCAGGGAAAGGATATCCTCATACGATATCGCGGTCATCAACCAGGAGACGGTATTCGTTGCCGACCGCAGGCAGATATCCTCCTATCCCTGCTTCGGCACACCGTGCGAGATCGGTGATGCGATCGTAAATGCGGGGTTCGATATCGTCCTGGGAGCCACGAACCATACCTGGGGCAAAGGAGAATACGGCGTGAACACCATGCTCGGGTACTGGCGGGACCATTATCCGGCTATCACGCTCCTCGGTATCCATGAAAGCATGGAAGATTATGACGCTGTCGATTAT
>DBXA01000081.1:0-659 GCA_002309235.1 Christensenella sp. UBA1224
TGCAGAGATAAGAGGTTACATAACAGTAGACAAGCAGCAATAAAGCCAGGCCAAAATTCTTCGTCTAAGCTGTATAGATAGAGTTGTATAGAATCAGAAAAACCCTTGCTGCACTCCCGAAGTCAGCAGGACTCAAGCGTCCGTCCTGCTTACTTCGCGGAGAGCAGCGGTAACCGCACGGCTCAGAAGAATCTTTGGGAAGTGAAGGTTTAGAAAAACTGCCCTGAAAACAGCTTATGCCTGTCAGAAATCACTTCTTCAAGCCGGTTTACAGTTTATCGTGCTAAACGTATTCTGTTTGACGGTTTGAGTTTTCTATGCTATGATGGAGTGGAACAAACACGGCGGGAATGGAGCGGGCAACCTTGGCAGACGGCAGGACTGTCGTTTTCGTTCTCGGACACATGACGTTCGAGTACGACGAAGAAAAGAACAATCTCAACATCAGGAAGCATGGTATTTCCTTCCGCAGTGCCGCCCGCGTGTTCTTTGACTATGACCGCATCGAATTGTTTGACGAAGAAAACAGCCAGGATGAAGACCGCTATAATACCATCGGGGACACTTCCGCAGGAAAAAACCTCGGCGGAAGCACCATCATCGGGAATGTCAGTCAGTCGGATCAGACAGTCGATGATATTCTGTTTGTAGTATATACT
>DBXA01000081.1:733-1310 GCA_002309235.1 Christensenella sp. UBA1224
ACGGAACAAGCGAAAAAAGAATTGGCGTTTACTCCAGAAGAAATCAAAGAATTGAAAAAAGCCAGAGAGATGCCCATCACATTTGATGAAGATTGTCCCGAAACCACGCCCGAACGCGCCTTGAAATTCAAGAGGGTCAATCCCCCGAGAAAAGCCGCGCAAACATCCGCGTAAACAAAAAATAGGCAGGAGTAGGCAACCCACAGTTTTGATCAGCAATGAAGAAGCCGATCCACACGGAAACGGCTTCTTTTTTTACCGAAAAAGAGGGCTGCCGGAGGCAGCAAGTGGTCAGTGGATAGTGATTAGCGGTTAGCAGGATTGAAGTGAAATACCGAAAAATGACGTGCCCGAATGATCTCCCGGCCTAGAAGAACTTTCGGAAAGCGGAGGTTTAGAAAAACAGCCCTGAAAGCAGCCAATGCCTGTCGGAAATTCTTCTTCTGCACCTAAAAAGCCAGGTGCAGAAGAAGAATTTCTGTCATTATACTCCCGAAGTAAGCCATATTGAACAAATACCGATGATCGGAACATAGATCACAGGGGATAGAGGCAGAGCAGACACAGGTCGTGCGGA
>DBXA01000081.1:1334-8320 GCA_002309235.1 Christensenella sp. UBA1224
TCAAACTATGCGGGCGATGCATGCATTGCCCGTAGGAAGCTCAATAAGGATACACAGCACGCTGTAGCGGCGGCGTCAACGCCGCCACGTAACCTGCTGCTTAAAACACACAGAAACGTGGCGGCGTAGACGCCGCCTCTACAACATACTGACATCCCCTTATAAGCTTTCGGTTTAGCGGGCATGCCCGCCTGCGTGCCTTTCGTCTCCTGATGGGACAGGCACCATATCTGCGAGGCGGCGCATAGTAAACTTTTTACTTGACCCGGGAGCCTTTTGAGGGCATACTATATATGGCTGGGAACGGAAGGAGTAGGCGTTTTGCGCGCATGCAGAGAATGGGGCCTTGTGCTGTAAGCCCCTGTGCGCGGGACGGGCGAATGCATCCGGGAGCTGCCGCGTGAGAGCGCGGCGGAGGCGCACCGATACAGGCGCACAGGAGTATATCCCGAGAGTGGGACCGCACCCGACAACAAGATCCGTGTGCCTCTCGTGCCTTGCGGCACGGGAGGTTTTCTGATAGAAAGGGGAAAAAGAAATGCTCGAACTTTACAACAGCGCAAGCCACATGAAGGAGACCTTCAAACCGAACCACCCGGATATCGTGAAGATGTACACCTGCGGGCCTACGGTGTACCATTTTGCCCATATAGGCAACCTGCGCAGCTACATCATGGAGGATATACTGGAAAAGTACCTGCGCTACGAGGGCTACAACGTAAAGCGCGTCATGAACATAACGGATGTGGGGCATCTGGCTTCCGATGCCGATACGGGCGAGGACAAGATGCTCAAGGGAGCCCGCCGGGAGCACAAGAGCGTGATGGAGATCGCGAAATACTATACCGATGCCTTCTTTGCGGACTGCGAGAAGCTCAACATCAAACGGCCGGATGTGGTGGAACCCGCCACCAACTGCATAGAGGATTATATCCGCATCATCACAAAGCTCATCGATACGGGATACGCGTACCTGGCGGGCGGAAATGTCTATTTTGATACCAGCAAGCTGAAGAGCTACTATGTCTTCAACGATTTCAGCGCAGAGGACCTGGATGTGGGCGTGCGCGAGGGCGTGGAGGAGGATACGAACAAGCGGAACAAGAACGATTTCGTGCTCTGGTTCACCAAATCCAAGTTTGAGGACCAGGCCCTCAAATGGGAGAGCCCCTGGGGCACGGGATACCCCGGCTGGCATATCGAATGCTCCGGCATCAGCATGAAGCACCTGGGCGAGGACCTGGATATCCACTGCGGCGGCATCGATAATGCCTTCCCGCACCATACCAACGAGATCGCCCAGTCGGAATCGTACTTGGGGCACAAGTGGTGCAATTACTGGATGCACGTGCACCACCTGAACACGCCGGATGGGAAGATGTCTAAATCCAAGGGCGAGTTTCTGACGGTGAGCCTGCTGGAGCAGAAGGGGTATGACCCGCTGGCCTACCGCTACTTCTGCCTGCAGAGCCACTACAGGCGCAATCTCGTCTTCACATGGGAAAACCTGGATAACGCCGCTGCGGCTTACCAGAAGCTGATATCCAAAGTCGCCTCTCTCAGGGATGATCCTTCCGAGCCTCTCGATGAGGAGGCGGCGAAGGCGCTCAAGGAGAAGTTCGAAAAGGCGCTGGACAACGATCTCAATACATCGCTCGCGGTCACGGCCATATACGACGTGTTGAAATACAAGACGAACGACCATACGAAGCTCAGCGTACTTGCGGGCTATGATACGGTGCTCGGCCTCGATATGATTGGCCATGCAGCAAAGCTCCGCGCGGAGGAAGAGGCGAAGAAGCAGGCGGAGGCGGAAGCCGTCGATCCCGCGGTGCGTGAGCTCATGGAAAAGCGCGCTGCCGCGAAAAAGGCGAAGGACTGGGCGGAGGCGGACCGCATACGCGATGAGGCCGCGGCGCTGGGCTGGCGCATCATCGATACGCCCCAGGGGCCCAAGGCGGAAAAGCTGTAAGCGGAAACGGAGGTTTCTCTATGAAGGCGTGGATACCGGGATCCCTCAGGCTGCCGGAGGGCAGGCTGGATATGGTGCTCGATACGGATACCTATAACGAAGTGGACGACCAGTTCGCCCTGTGCTACGCTCTCCTTTCCCCGGAAAGGCTGAACGTGCAGGCGGTCTACGCAGCGCCGTTTCACAACAGCCGCTCCGCCGGCCCGAAGGACGGCATGGAGAAGAGCTATGATGAGATCGTGCGGCTGCTGGGCATCATGGGCGTGGAGACGGAAGGGTTTGCCTTCCGCGGGAGCTGCCGCTGGATGCGCGACGCGGGCGACTGCGTGGAAAGCCCTGCGGCGGGAGACCTTGTGACGAGGGCCATGGCGAGGAAGCCGGGCGAAGGCCCGCTGTGCGTGGTCGCCATAGGGGCAATCACAAATGTGGCGAGCGCGCTCCGGATGGAGCCCCGCATCGCGGAGAGGATCCATATCATATGGCTGGCAGGGCAGCCTCTTTCCTATGGCAGCGCGGCGGAATTCAACCTTTGCGGCGATATCTGCGCCTCACAGGCGATATTCGAGAGCGGCGCACCGCTCACGCTCATCCCCTGCAGGGGCGTGGCGAGCCACCTGCTCACCACCGTACCGGAGCTGAAAGATTGCATAGGCGGCAAAAATGAGCTCTGCGATGCCCTGATCGAGCTTTTCGCGGCCTACTCCGTGGATCATTTTGCCTGGGCAAAGGAGATATGGGATATCTCGACGATAGGCTATCTCATCGACCCCGATTGGGTGCCCTGCGTGTGCGAGCCGCGGCCGGTGCTCTCCTCCGATGCGCGCTGGAGCAGGGATCCTTCCCGTCCGCCGTTCCTCATCGCCCAGTGGCTGGACCGTAATCCCATCTTCCGGGATATGTTTAAAAAGCTCGCGGGCTTTGAGAAGACGGTGCGCGTATGACGGAAGAGCTTTACGCCCTCTTCCAGCGCAATTTCCCCTGTGTGCTGAGGAAAGCGGATACCGCGCGGGAACTCTTATCCCGCAGGGAGAATACGGTGCTTGCGTATCGGGACGATGCGGGGGTGCTGAGAGGCGCCTGCGTCTATGGCGGGAAAACCGTATATATGCTGTGCGTGGATGAGGCGTACCGCCGGAAAGGCATAGGCGGAAAGCTCCTCACAGAGGCTGAAGCCGCTGTCAAAGCGGAGGGCTTTGACCGCATCAATATCGGCGTGGGGAACAGCTACCTTACGCCGGGCGTGCCCACACCGCATCACTGGTATGAGACGGTCAACGCTTTTCCGGATCCGCACCTTACGGATGAGGCGCGCCTTTTCCTCGAAAAGCGCGGGTATCGCCACGACTGCGATGCCGATATCTTCGATATGCGCATGCCGCTCGCAGGCAGGCCTTCCCAGGGGATACGGCCGGGCGATGCAGTGGAGGGCATCCTGTACCGCTGGGCGGAGGAAAAGGATATCCCGTCGGTCCTCGCCTGCGCGGAGGACGCCTGGGATGAATTTGCAATGTACTATAGGAGTGCCGCTCTCTACCGCGGAGAAGGGCGGGAGAGGGTGCTCGCGGCCTTTGACGGGGATACGGCATGCGGCGCGATCATCGTATCGCTCGAAACGGAGGCGGAAAAGACAGGCTCCTCCGGCTGCACAATAGTCAGGCATGCGTACCGGGGCAGGAGGATCGCGACCAATCTGGTGAAAGCCGCTGCGGAAGCCCTGAAAGGAGCGGGCATGCGGGAGGCGGCGCTGGGTTATACCTATACGGGGCTGGATAAGCTGTACGGAAGCGCCGGCTACCGGATCAGCGTGTATTATATGATGGCGGCAAAGGACCTGCCGTGAAGGCTTTGCCGGGAAGGGGATTACACTGTATGAAAAAGCTGTGCGCGCTCTTGCTTGCGCTGATGATGATCGTCTGCGCCGCCCCGGTATGGGCGGAAAACGAAGCTCTGCCCGATGACGCGGTGATCGTCACGTTCGAAGGGCAGCCCGTCACAAAGGGCGAAGTGGTGAATTACGCCGGGCTGCTCGGCCAGAACGGATACACGCAGAGCATCTGTGATTACGAATACGCGCTGGACTATGTGCTCAAGTGCGTTTACGTCCCCAACGCGAAGATCAAGGAAATGGGCCTTGACGTTTTTTCGCCGGAGGACGAGGAAGAGCTCCTGACCCGTGCGGAGGAGCTGCTGCAAGGCTATTATGAGGAGTATGCGGACCACATCGGGGCGAGCTCCGATGCGGACAGGGCAGAGTATCTGCGGCAGGCAAAGGAGCTGTACGAGGAGAATGGCTATACAGCCGAGTACGTTGCCGGTATGCTGCGGGAGGAAACGGCTTACGACCGGCTGATCGACGCGATGGAGCTCGGGATCGGAGAAGAGGAGATACTGGATTTCTATCGGGAAGAAGTGGTAGCGAAGGACAGGGAGATGTTTGAAGCCGATATCCCGATGTACGAACAGTATACGAGGTACGGCTATGAATCTTCCTTTGTGCCGGAAGGCTTCCGCGGCGTTATCCAGATACTCGTCACCTTTGACGATGCGGATCTGAAGGCTTATCAGGCCGTCGTGCAGGATACAGCCTCTACGCAGGAGGAAAAGGACGCGGCGCGGGAGGCGCTTCTCGCCACCCGGGCTGAGACGATAGAGGATATCTACGCAAGGCTTGAGGCGGGGGAGGATTTTAAAAACCTCATCGCCGAGTACGGTGAGGACACGGGCATGCAGGGGGAAAACCTGAAAAACGGCTACAGCGTGCATCTGGACAGCATGATGTGGGACAGCGCTTTTGTCGATGCGGCTTTTTCGGAGGAGATGACGGAGCCTGGCTGCTACAGCCAGCCTTCGATAGGCAAGTTCGGCGCTTATATCGTATACTACCTGCGGGATGTCCCGGCGGGTGAAGTCGCGATGAGCGATGAGACGCATACAAGCATCAAAAATTACCTGCAGGGGCCAAAGATCTACAGTCGGTTTGAAGAATGGCTGAAGGATTACGAAGTCGTATACGATGAGGAAAACCTTGCCCTTCTCCTGGCGGAAGGAGAATTGCTCGCCTCGCAGGAGGATTGACGCGATACGCGCCTTCGGAGGATTTGCATTTGACAGGGATACCGTTTCCGTGGTATAGTTTCATACGCATCGCGAGGCTGCCGGACGGCCGCAGGCATTACGTCTGAGGAAAGTCCGAGCACCGCAGGGCAGGGTGCCGGTTAACTGCCGGTGGAGGCGACTCCAAGGAAAGTGCAACAGAGATATACCGCGTCCTTTTTCGGAAGGGCGTAAGGATGGAAATGTGAGGTAAGAGCTCACAGACGGCCTGGCAACTCGTCCGTCCTGTAAACCCCACCCGGTGCAAGATCGAATGGGAGGCAAATGCGGCGGCCCGTCGCGCCTTCGGGAAGATCGCTTGAGCCCAATGGCAACTTTGGGCCTAGACAGATGGCCGTCTAATACGGAACTCGGCTTACAGACAGCGCTCGCGATCGCGAAAAGCGCCGGGAGATCATTTCCCGGCGCTTTTTGCGTGTCTTTTTTGTCATTTTCAGGCGAGGAGCAGGGAGACCGCTCTCAGGAGCACGCATATCCCGAATGTGACCGCCAGCATGAAGGGTATCACAAAAAAGGCGTACTGCATGCCGCCCTTTACGAAGCCGTACCAATCGTACTCGGGGCTCACGCGGCCGTTTTCCATATGCCGGAGAGCGTTGACGAGGTAACAGATCTCGTAGAGCACCACCGGGATCACGGCTATGGCGCAATGCCTTACCGTCATCATGTCCGTCCCCTCAAAGCCCAAAAATACTATGATCGCGGCCAGGGGGATGAGCAGGTGATACCAGAGATTGGCCCCTTTCAGGAGCGCTGGAAGCCCGCCTTCTATCGTCTGTGACAGGAAGAAGAGGACCGTAAGCATGGTAAGCGCCACACAGGCCGTGCCGGAGAGCTTCAGCGCATACAGCCAAAGGGGTATCACTTCCATGCGGCCGGTGAGGAGAAGGATCTCGTACACGGCGAAGAGGAGGGAAGCGATGCCTGCCAGCAGGTTGGAATCCACGGTGAAGTATCTGAGCATCCTGAGCCCGGTGGAAGCCAGCGTGCCCTTTCCGTGCAGCAGCATGGTAAGGGACGCGGCGGCGACGGCGATCGATATGCCTGCATTCAGTATGAGAGATATCAAAAGTTTCAGGTCCATTCAGGTCCCTCCGAAACAGGAATGATCTGCATCACGCAAGGCTTCAGCCCTGAAAGAGCATCGGCAGGAAATCCCCGAGGCATCTGCGCCATACCGTCCAATCGTGCCCGCCGGGGAAGGTGCGCCGGATGATGGTGGGCAGGTTTTTCCCGGCGAGGAACGCGTCATCCTCGAGGAAGGTGGCAAAGAAGGTGTCCTCTGTGCCCATCGCCCGGTAGAATACCCGGAAAGCGCTTTCGAACCGCTCTTTGTCATTGAGGAGCGCGAGATGCGGTTCCATAAAGCCCTCTGTCCTGAGACTGCGCAGGAACCCGCTGAATATCCCCGCGTAGGCGAACAGCTCCGGGTGCGTGAGCGTGGTAAGGCTTGTCTGGTAGCTGCCCATGCTGAGACCTGCCATCGCCCTGTTCTCCCTGCCGGGCTTTACGCGGTAGGTGCTTTCAATGTAGGGGATCAGGTCGCTTAGCAGTATCTCCGGGAACAGTCCCGGCCCCTGGATGCCCTCCTTGCGGGCCATGCCGTTGCCCATTACGATCAGCATTTCCTTTATCCTGCCTTCGGCGAGCATGTTATCCGCTATGCGGGCCGCGTGTCCCTGGTAGATCCAGCCGGTCTCATTTTCGCCGTAGCCGTGCTGGAGATAGAGCACCGGATATTTCTTCGCCGGGTCGAAGGAGGCGGGCGTGTAGATCAGGCAGGCCTCCAGGCGGCCGGTGACGGAGGAGGGGTAGTAGCGCCGCGTCACCGCGCCGTGGGGCACGCCCTCCAGGGCGTCCCAGTCCTCGCCGGGCACGGGCACGTCCACGAAGTTCATCG
>DBXA01000081.1:8337-9537 GCA_002309235.1 Christensenella sp. UBA1224
ACGTCCGCGCCGTCGATCTTCAGGAAGAAGTATTGAAAGCCCGGGCCGAAGGCGGCCACGCCTTCCCACATGCCGTCCTCCGCTTTCTCAAGGGGAAACAGCCGGCCGAACTGGTCGATCACCACTTCGCGGGCTTCGGGGGCTTTGAGGCGGAAGCGCACGCCGCCGTCCGGAAGGATTTCATAACCCTGGTCGCCGTCGCGGTTCGGCTCGCCGGGATAGGGATCAAAGGATACCGCGGTATCCAGAGGCCATTGCTTTTTCATGATGATAACCTCCTTTTTATGGAATTATAGCATAAACTGGGCCGCGGGACAATACGTTTTGCGAAAATGAGGGGCGCGTCTCTGAGAAAAGGCAATTTTTGCCGCGTTGCCGGCGGACGCCTGCGCACATACTGAGAAAAAACGCAGGAAGGAGGCGGCGCGGTGAAAAGGCGCGCATTCTGTCTGCTGGCCGCGGGCCTGCTGGCGGCGGCCGCGATTCTGCTCCGCCCGTGGACGTGGCAGGCGCTGGATCTGGATAAAGTCGCCAATCCCGCTCAGGCGACGGTGATCTATGACCGGGACGGCCGCCGGGCGGCCATTGCCGGCGGAGAAAACCGCACCGCGCTCCCGGCGGAAGCCATGCCCGATCTGGTGAAGCAGGCCTTTGTGGCCGTTGAGGACGCGCGCTTCTACGAACACCCGGGCATCGACCTTCGGCGCATCGGCGGAGCGCTCCTCAGCGATTTGAAGAGCGGCTCAACCCGGGAGGGCGGGAGCACCATCACCCAGCAGCTCGTCAAGCTGACGCACCTGAGCGGCGAGAAGACCCTCTCCCGCAAGGCGCAGGAGGCCTGGCTGGCGCTGCGGCTGGAGCGGGTGATGGGCAAGGAAGACATCCTGGCGGCCTATCTGAACGCGGTGTATTTCGGCGCGGGAGCCTACGGNNTGCGGCGGCCCGGACGTATTTCGACCGCCCGGCCGCCGATCTCACCCTGGCTCAGGCGGCGACGCTGGCCGGGATCGTCAAGTCTCCTTCCCGCTACGCGCCGCGTCTGAACCCGGAGAAGGCGCTGGAGCGCCGGAATCTGGTGCTGCGGCGGATGGAAGAGCACGGCTTCATCACCGCCGAGGAAGGCGCCGGGGCCCAGGCTGAGCCGCTGGGTGTTTCCCCGGTTCAGGCGGAGGCGGGCGGCTGGTACGCGGACGCCGTCAT
>DBXA01000081.1:9589-9745 GCA_002309235.1 Christensenella sp. UBA1224
GGACCAGGCCATGCAGGCTTCGGCGGACGCGCTGTTCGCGGATGACAGCCGCTTTCCCGAAGGCGATGGCAGCGCGGAGCCGGAGGGCGCCCTGGCGGCGCTGGACACGGCGACGGGGGAGATCCTCTGTCTGGAGGGCGGCCGGACCTACGCGGT
>DBXA01000182.1:0-5734 GCA_002309235.1 Christensenella sp. UBA1224
CTTGCCTGTATCCTGATCGTCTTCGGCGCGCCTGCTGCAGTGAATTCAGCAATCATGGCACAGCAGATGGATTCCGATGGAGACCTTGCGACGGAAGCGGTCGTGTTTTCCACGGCTGGATCTGCTTTTACCATTTTCCTGTTCATATTTGTGCTCAAGTCGGTGGGACTGTTCTGAGAGATGAATTGCGCAGAAAGCTTACGGACACGATCCGGCTGTGATCCTGAGACGGCAAAAGGTTTCATGCTGTAATTCTAAGGAGATCACCGAAAGGGGAAAAGTTTATGCAGGGGGCTTCCGTGAAAAACGGAAACAGAAATACTTTTTACAGAACGCTCATCGTGCTCGCCATGCCGATGGTACTTCAGAATGTGATCGATTCAGCGGTTGGCATGGCGGACACCGTTATGCTCGGCTACATCAGCCAGAGCGCTCTTGCCGCTACTTCTCTGGCAAACAATATCCAAATGGTAGCGAACCTGCTGTTTTACGGGCTCTGTTCAGGCTCAAGCGTGCTGATCTCCCAGTATTGGGGACGCCGGGATTTGGATACGATCGAGAGGACCATAGGCATCTCGCTGCGTTTCAGTCTTTCGAGCGGTTTTATCTTTTTTATCGCGGCTTTCTTTTTCCCTGATGTATTGATGACGTTCTATACGACCGATGCGGAACTGATACTGCAGGGCACGAAATACATCCGTATCGTCGGCATATGTTATCTCACCGGCGCGTTTACCCAGATATACATCGCTTCACAGAGGGCTATGGAAAGGGTGCTCTTCGGTACTGTCACCAATATGATCGCCCTGTTCCTCAATGTCATACTGAACGCATGCTATATATTCGGCCTGTGGTTCTTTCCGGCGCTCGGCATTACAGGTGTCGCTTATGCGACTGTGATCTCACGCCTTGTCAGCCTTTGCATCTGCCTCGTTGATGCCATGTGGAAAGGCCACGAGGTTCGGGTGCGGATCCGCTATCTGTGGGCAAGAAAAAAAGAACTGTTCAGGGATTATATCAAGTATACGCTGCCTGCGCTGGGCAATGATTTCAGCTGGGGCTTCGGTTTTTCCATGTACAGTGTGATACTGGGACATATCAGTTCCGATATCGTAGCGGCGAATTCCTATGCAGGTGTTGTCAGGTCTCTTTCCACGGTCATTTGTTTTGCGATCGCCAATGCCGCAGGGGTCATGCTGGGCAAAACACTCGGACAGAATAAGCTTGATACCGCGAGGGTTTATGGACGCAGATTCCTTGTGCTCTCAATCGTATTCGGTGTGCTGGGAGGGGCATGCATCGCCGTAGCCGCTCCTTATATCCTGCAATATGTCGCTACCGTTGATGTGACAAAAGAAGCCCTCGATCTTCTGAGATTCATGCTGATCATTTCTACGGTAAACGTTGTCGGGCAATCGGTGAACACGATGCTCATATGCGGTGTTTTCAGGGCCGGTGGTGATACGAAATTCGGTTTTATACTGGATACCGTCACGATGTGGGGATACGGCGTCGCTATAGGGATGCTGCTGGCGTTCGTTTTCAAGGTGCCGCCCAGGATCGTCTATCTGTATCTGTTTATGGATGAGATCGTTAAGATGCCCGCTAACTTCGTGAGATACAGGAAGAAGCTATGGGTCCGCAACATCACGCGGGATATGAAGGTTCTTACCTGAAAGGAAAGATCCTGACCGCATTGACGCCCCGGACAGGGCAAGAGTATAATTTATGAGGACTTAACATGTTCCGTTTCGGATTCATGATTGGAGGAAAAGATGATGGCAAGGTTTGACAGATTACCTGCTCTTCCCCTTATCGCAAATGACCCGTATTTTTCCATTTGGCTCGCTGCCGACAGACTGACGGATGCCGACAGCACCCATTGGGCCGGCGCGGTAAAACCGCTGAAGGGCAAGATCATCGTTGATGGATGCGAATACCGCTTTCTCGGGCTTGGTGAAGCGCCCGCTGCTGAAGCTGCCGGTCAATATGTGACCCCGACTTCCACTATAGCAGAGTTTACGGCAGGCGGTGTGTTCCTGAGTGTACGCTTTACCACACCCGCTCTTCCGGAGGATCCGGATACACTTTCCGCGCCTGTCACGATTATAGACTTTGCGCTCTCTTCTGCCGACGGAAAGGAGCATGCCGCTGCGGTACGCTTTTTTGCGGATGATGCTCTTGCCTACGATGGTGATGATAAACCGGATATGTTCCGTAAGGCATTTGTGAATGAAGGCCTCAATATGGCCTTTACCGGGCAGCTCCTGCAAAAACCGCTCTCCAACTCTGCGGATCATATCACTATTGACTGGGGATATCTGATAATGGCTTCCGAACAGGCGGTAACGGCGGAAGACGATGGTCTCTCCTTTGTCTGGGAGGAGTCTGTCCCCGCCAGGGGGATCATTCGCGCCGGGCTCTACATAGCATATGAAGACATAGGCTCCATCAATTATTTCGGAAGGATCTGCAAAGCCTGGCATGCGCGGCATGGCGAAACGACCGCCGAAGCGGTACTGCGCTTTCACAGGAACCACGATGCTCTTCTTCATGACTGTGATATTCTGGATGCCTCTGTTACAGAGGAAGCCAGAAAGATCGGCGGGGAAGATTATGCTGCCATTGCGGCAGCGGCATGGAGACACACCTTTGCCGCCCATAAGCTGATCGCGACTCCCGAAGGTGATATGGCCTTCCTTTCCAAGGAAAACGATTCCAACGGCTGCATCGGCACAGTGGATGTGAGCTATCCCAGCGTACCTCTGTTCCTCAGATTTTGCCCGGAGCTCGTCAACGCTATGTGCAGGCCTGTGCTGGAATTCGCCTGCATGCCTGTATGGGAGTTTGATTTCGCGCCGCACGATGTCGGCCGCTACCCGTACGCTACAGGCCAGGTGTACGCCTATAAAGGCAGGAGCAAAGCCAATATCACCTATCCTCCTTTCTATATGTACCCTGCCGGGACGGACAGCTACGATTTCACCAGACAGATGCCGGTCGAGGAATGCGGGAACATGCTCATCATGATGTATGCGGCCGTATACTTCGGGGCTTCCGATGAGCTGATAACGCGCTATTCCGATCTGGCTGAAAAATGGGTCCGCTATCTGACCGAATTCGGAGAAGATCCCGGTGAGCAGCTCTGTACAGATGATTTCGCGGGCCATCTCGCGCATAATATCAATCTCTCCGCCAAAGCCGTCATGGGCGTGGCCTGCTATGCCAGGATGCTGGAGCTCGCACAGGATCCCGAGGCGGAAAAGTGGATGGAAAAGGCTCGTGTTATGGCGAAGAGCTGGCTTGAACGCGCAAAAGCGGGAGACCATACAGCTCTGACCTTTGACGGTGACGGCTGGTCTATGAAATACAATCTTATCTGGGACAAGGTGCTTGGCTTTGAGCTGCTACCAGAGGAGTTTTACAAGAAGGAATGCGCAAGCTATATCCCCAGGATCAATACTTACGGCCTGCCTCTGGATTCCCGCAGGACCTACACCAAGAGCGACTGGGAGTTATGGACTGCCTGCCTGATCTCCGACAGAGAGTATTTTGAGTCTATCGTCGCGCCTATTGCGAAGTATATGCGTGAGACGCAGACCCGTGTGCCTTTCTCGGATTGGTATGATACCGTGACAGGCGACTACCAGCATTTTATCGCCCGCAGTGTGCAGGGCGGCCTGTATATGCCTTTTATCGCGCTTGCAAAGTGAAAGGAGAGAGACAGATATGATGATCAGACAGGCAGCTTTTGAAGGAAAACGGAAAATGCTCAAGGGAGCGCTGCATTGCCATACGACCCGCTCGGACGGGGACGGCGACCCGGGCGATGTGATGCGCTTGCATAAGGAAAACGGCTATGATTTTATCGCGCTGACGGATCACAGGCGCTACAATTATGAAAGCTTTGCGCCGGAGACCGGCCTTACGGTGATCCCCGGCATGGAGCTGGATGCCAATTTCCCCCGCAAGGGCGGGGTCCACTGCATCCACACGGTATCTATCGGGCCGGAGAAGGAAAAGGGCAACGGCTTTGAGCATGACCAGCGTTTCCAGACCGTATCCATTGAGAAACCGTCCGATTACCAGCCGGTGCTCGATTACCTGCACGAAAACGGCAATCTCACGATATACTGTCATCCGGAGTGGAGCAATACGCCGATCAGTGAATTCAAAGATCTGGAAGGCAATTTTGCCATGGAACTCTGGAATTCCGGCTGCGCGATCGAGAACGAGCTGGATGTGGACAACGGCTTTATCTGGGACCAGGTCAACCAGCACGGCAACCGCCTCTGGGGTGTAGCCGTGGATGATGGGCATGCCATGAACCAGCACTGCCGGGGCTGGGTGATGGTGAACGCGGAAAATGACGTATCTGCCATATTGGATGCGCTCCGCAGAGGTGCTTTCTATGCCAGCACGGGGCCGGAGATCTATGATTTCCGCATTGAGGACGACATGGCGTATGTGGAGTGTTCTCCCTGCGCAAACATCATTTTCAGGACAGGTCTTCGCCCGCTCAGGCTGCAAAGGAACGGAGATGGCCTCATCACATCAGCGGCCACGAAGGTGCTGGATTATTTCCCGTTCGTACGGGCAGTCGTTACGGATGAAAAGGGCATGAAGGCCTGGACCAATCCCATCTTCCTCGATTGATGTTTTTTGAAAAATGGGGAGCCGGTCATCCGGCCCTCCTTGACTGAGGAGAATGCATATGAAGGTACAATGGCTCGGCACGGCAGCTGCGGAAGGCTGGCCGGCTCTTTTCTGCAGGTGCGAGTCATGCCGCAGAGCGGCTGAACTTGGGGGAAAGAACATCCGCATGAGGGCGAGCGCTCTTGTCGATAATGAGCTCCTGATCGACGCGGGCCCCGATCTCTACGCGCAGAAGCTTCGCTTCAACCTGGATCTTGCGCAGGTTCGGACAATACTGATCACGCATATCCATTCGGATCATTTCCTGCCGGATACGTTTGAACTGCTGGATGAGGTATACGTAGGAGGAGAAAAAAGAGCAAAGACGGAACTGTACGGACCGGTCGATGTGATCGAAAAGCTCGCGGACTATTCCCATCTGCTCGAATTGCATCCGGTCTCGGCGGGAGATGCTTTTGACACCTGCACAGGTCATCATGTGATCGTTCTGCCGGCTGTGCACAGCGCGGAAAACGGGGTGTTCTACCTGGTGCAAAAGGAAAGAAAGAGCATGCTTTACGCGCATGATACGGGTGTGTTTTCCGATGAGGCGAAGAACATCCTGAGAGCGAAGGTGACTCGGCCGATCGATATCGTGAGCTTTGACTGCTGTTATGGAACACTGCCTCATGAATACGGCGGGCATATGGGGATCGAGGAAAATGCCCTGATGAAGAAGTTCCTTGAGAATGATCTGCTCGCTGATGGGCATACATACTACGCCTGCAACCATTTTTCGCATAACTGTCGGCTGACGCATGATGAGCTTTTGTCAGAAGCGGGCCGTTTCGGGATGGATGTCTGTTTTGACGGCATGCAGAAGGAAGTATGATATGAAGATCGTATATATGGGCGATGCGCAGCGCATCGACAGAGTATACGGACCGGTACAGAGGGCCCGTCTTACTCTTCTTTCGGGGGAAGAACCGGAAAATGTTTCCTGTATCGGACCGGGGCTTGAGGACGTGGAGTGGATCTTCTCCACCTGGGGGATGCTCACGCCTTCGGAAGAAGAGATCAGAAAGTATCTTCCCGGGCT
>DBXA01000182.1:5766-9217 GCA_002309235.1 Christensenella sp. UBA1224
TGGATGCGGGCGTGCGCGTGTTCAGCGCGTGGCAGGCGAATGCCGTTCCGGTGGCACAATTTGCCTTTGCCGAGATCATACTTGCGCTGAAAGGCACATTCCGCGTGATGGAAGAAGCGCGTACTTCGCGGGAGAAGGCGAAGGAGACCGTCTCCCATTATCCGGGGGCTTATGAGGTGAAGATCGGCATACTCGGCTGCGGAGCGGTCGGCGCTCTCCTGTGCGGGATGCTCTCCGATGCCGGATTTGAGGTATGGGTGTATGATCCGTACGTGCCGGATGAAAAGCTCTCATCACTGGGAGTTAAGAGGGCAGAGATGGGCAGTATCTTTTCCGAATGTGATGTGGTGAGCAACCATCTGCCGGATCTGCCCTCGACAAAAGGATTGATCAGGCGGGAGCATCTGATGTCGATGAAGCCGTATTCTGCCTTTATCAATACCGGCAGAGGGCCTCAGCTTGACGAGACCGACCTCTTTGACTCTCTGCGGGCGGACGATACCAGGACCGCTATTCTGGATGTGATGACGGATGAAGGCCGGAGCGATGAAAAGCCTTTGACCCGGCTTCCCAACTGCTTTATCACGCCGCATATCGCGGGCTCGCTCGGCAATGAGGTACGGCGGATGGCGGACTGCATGCTGGATGCGTACTGCATGGTCCGCGCGGGAGAAAAATACCCGTCGGAGGTAACTGCCGGGATGCTTGACACAATGGCGTGAGGAATGTAAAATAGCCTTGTTCCGGCTGCCGTATCCCGGCACCGGTCCTGCTGAATATAAAGGAGGGGATGCGCCATGAGGACCGTGAATATAAAGCTTAGTCTTGCGGAGAACGTAAAGACTTTCGTGAATGTCGCCAACCAGCATGAATACGATATCATACTGCGTGCGGGCAGGTTTGCTGTGGACGGAAAGTCTATTTTGGGGATTTTTTCCCTTGACCTTTCCAAGCCGATCACAATGGAGGTCTATGATGATAACTGCGATGATCTGATCGAGGCGATAAGCCCCTTTATCATCGATTGACTCGTTTTTTGGCCGGAGCGATGCCATCCCGGGCATCGCTCTTTTTTCAGCCGCTGTGAATAATTGCCTTCGGGGTGATTTGAGAGTATAATGAAACGGTATGCATACAGACAGGAGGCGGATGCGTTGAGACAGAAGGATATCATTTATCTCTGGGAAGGTTCCAGAGCGCCGTATTCCGATGAAAGCCCGGAGCAGGCGCAGCCAAGCTTGACGGCATACCCTGTTTCAGAGTCGCACGGTGCGGTGATCGTATGCCCGGGCGGCGGATATGTGAAGAAAGCACCGCATGAAGGCGCTCCCGTTGCGGAAAAGATAAATGAGGCCGGTATCAGCGCATTTGTATTGGATTACAGGGTTGCGCCTTGTAATTACAACGCGCCGCTCGCCGATGCACAGCGGGCGATCAGGCTGCTGAGGTACATTGGCTATGAAAAGGTAGGTATACTCGGCTTCTCGGCGGGAGGACATCTCGCCTGCAGTGCGGCTACGCTGTATGATGCGGGGGATGATGCAAGCACGGATCCGGTGGAAAGGTTATCATCCCGGCCGGATGCTCTGGTATCCTGTTACAGTGTGGTCTCCTTTACATCCTTCCGGCACCAGGGTTCGCTCGAAAACCTGCTGGGAGCGGAGCATAAGAACGATCTTTCACTTCTCAGGCGTTTTTCGGCGGAGCTACATGTTACAGAGGATACGCCGCCGTGCTTTTTGTGGCATACCGCTGAGGATGGAGGCGTACCGGTCGAGAACAGCCTGAATCTGGCTGCGGCGCTCGCGCATGCGGGAGTGCCGTTCGAGATGCACATCTATCCCCACGGGAGGCATGGATTAGGCCTTGCGCCGGATCATGAGGATGTGCGCACCTGGTCGGAGCATATGAACACCTGGCTCAAGGGACTCGGCTTCGGCATATGAGGGAACATGGCTCCCCGGCGGACAGTCTAACAGCTGTTACTGCCGGATAAGGAGATGCAAGGATATGTACAGACGCTGTTACGCGGCATTCATCATCGTGCTGCTCGTGATGCTTTTGGTCCCTCAGCCGGAAAGAGGTCTGAGCGGGTATGCGGCTCTGCCGTCGCCGACAGCCGTGCCTACACCGAAGCCTACGCCGAAACCTACCCCTGTGCCGACACCTGTTCCAACGCCGACGCCTGTGCCTACGCCAAAGCCTGTGGGGCAGGGAGATACCGGGGCGGATGTCTACAGGATACAGAATGTGCTGTATCTGAACGGTTTTACGGACGACGCGCCGGACAGTATCTACGGGCCGGAAACGGCTGGNNACATGCCGTAAAAAGACTGAAGGAATATGTGAATACCTGGTTCTCGGCAAATGAACCGGCGGATGATACGGTATCCTTTCGGCTGCTCTCTTCGCTTTCGACGATGCCGGGCTATGCCGGCGTTCTGAAGAGTGGTGATACCGGGCTGAACGTGAAGCGCCTTCAGACGAGACTCAATGTGCTGGGATATCTTTATTCGAAAGCGGACGGCGTATTCGGGGCGAATACAGAAAGGGCAGTCGCGTATTTTCAGAAGAGGAACGGGTTATACGTATCGGGCGTTGCGGAGAAGACCACACAGGAGATGTTGTTCTCATCCGCGGCAGAGGCATCAGACCAGTACGTAATGCCCTATAAGCTGGTCGTTGATGTGAGCGATCAGAGGGTATATTGCTATTCCTGGTCAGGCGGGGAGTTCTCAAATCTCGTGCGCACGATGGTCTGCTCATCGGGAACAAAGTCGGATCCGACGCCTCTGGGGACATATATGGCGACGACGGGCAAAGGCGCGCGCTGGCATTATTTTACCAAATGGGAATGCTGGGCACAGTATGCATATTATATCGAAGGGGATATCATGTTTCACAGCGTGCTGTACGCAAGACAGGATGAAGCATCCGTCACGCGCAGCAGCGTGAACAATCTTGGAAAACGCGCTTCACACGGCTGTGTAAGGCTCAGTGTGGAGGATGCGAAATGGATATGGGAAAACTGCCCGTCCCGTACTACGGTAGTAGTGCAGGAATGACAGGGCATACGGTCTGGAGGAAGACTCGAGTTGCAGGATACGCGCGATAACGGAGAATGGACTTACGTCATTAAGCCCAGGTCACACTGGTATGATATTGATTTCAGGGAGTGCTGGCAGTATAGGGACCTGATCGGCTTGTTTGTCAAGCGCGATTTCACGGTCAAGTATAAGCAGACGGTGCTTGGTCCGTTCTGGGCTGTGCTGCAGCCGATCTGTACGACTCTGATATTCTCTTTTGTATTCGGCACGGTCGCCAAGCTCGGTACGGATGGTGTGCCGCAGTTCCTGTTCTATATGTGCGGTAATCTCGTATGGCATTATTTCCAGAATTGTCTGACCAACAACAGCAATACCTTCATCGAAAATGTAAAGGTGTTCAAGAA
>DBXA01000182.1:9290-16945 GCA_002309235.1 Christensenella sp. UBA1224
ATGTTCTGGGGATTCCTCGCGTTCTATATCCTGTTCAAGGGTTTTGAGGTAAAGCTTAACTGGGGCTTGATATTGCTCACGGTACCTGCTACCGTGCAGGCGGCTGTACTCGCCATGGGGTGCGGGATGGTCCTCACGAGTATGACTACAAAATACCGGGATATGGCTTTCCTCGTTTCCTTCGGCATGCAGCTGTGGATGTACGCGACGCCGGTTGCGTATTCTTCCTCGCTTCTCTCGGTTTCATATCCTCTTGTTTATCTGCTCAACCCCGTCACGCCGATCGTGGAGCTCTACCGCAGCGCATATCTTGGGCTCAATACTTTCAGCCCGCTGAGCTACCTGATCAGCTTCGGTTTTACGCTTCTGATACTCGCCTGGGGTATCGTACGCTTCAGCAAAGTGGAACGCACATTCGTAGACACGATCTGATGGGTGGAGGGACATGCTTTGAGCAGGACCATAGTCAGTGTTGAACATATTACAAAAGAATATCAGCTGGGTGTGCTGGGATCCACCACGCTGAAGCGTGAGCTGCAGTCCAAAATGGCCCGAATGAGGGGCAGGGAAGACCCGAATCTCAAGGTAGAGGGGCCTGACAGACTGGCGGGCGACGGGGCCAGATTCCTGGCGCTGGACGACATCAGCTTCAGCGTGCAGGAAGGAGACGCTCTGGGTATCATAGGGCGCAACGGTGCCGGCAAGAGCACGATCCTCAAGATCATGAGCCGTGTAACAGCGCCGACATCCGGCTGTATCCGTATCAAGGGAAGAGTCGCGAGCCTGCTCGAGGTTGGGACCGGCTTCCATCCGGAGCTCACAGGAAGGGAAAATATATTTCTAAACGGCGCTATACTCGGCATGTCGAAAGCGGAGACCGCCTCAAAGCTCGATGAGATCATTGCTTTTTCGGAGATCGAACAGTTTATCGATACCCCTGTCAAACGCTATTCTTCCGGCATGTACGTGAAACTCGGCTTTGCCGTGGCTGCTCATCTTGCGCCGGATATCCTCGTATGCGATGAGGTGCTGGCTGTCGGCGATACCACCTTTCAGCATAAGTGCATCGCCAAAATGGCGGAGGTTGCCGCGGCCGGCAAGGCGGTGCTGTGTGTGAGCCATAATATGCGCACGATGCAGCAGCTGTGCACCCGGGCCGTTTATATCGAAAAAGGCCATCTGACCTATGACGGGGATGTCGATCCGGCGATAGGCTTGTACGCCGGTGACGGTTCGACGGGAGAGATTTATTATGATCTGGATGCCAGACAGAGACGTACAGGATCCGGTGAGGGCAAGAGAGGGCGGCTGCTCTCCGTTCGCATGATCGATACCGAGGACTGCCGCTATCCGCTTGATTCCATGGTGGAGACGGAGATCACATGGTTTGCCCATGAGACGATAGAAGATACGGAGCTTTGGGCGGTATACAGGACCGATACGGGTGAGATCATAGGACGCTGTATCTCAAGACCTGTCCTGAAGGCAGCGAACGGCGAGACCGTGACAAGCAAGGTGCGCTTCAACCTGGCCGGCCTTGCACCGGGCTTTTACCAGGTACGGCTGATGCTGGTGAAGCCGAATCTGGAATCAGGCATACACACAGTATATGACAGTGTGTATGATGCACTCAGGTTTACTGTCCTGTCAGACGGGAATCTGCGGGACGGCGTATGGCAGCCGCGCTTCTGGGGCAATATGAGGCTCGGCGATATCGAGATCGGGGAATGAGCTTTTTTTCAGACTGCCGGGGATCCATAGCGGTCTGTGTCGAGGGGAGTATCGCCTATGAATGAATATGTCCGCAATCTGGACAGGATCGAATTCGTCGTCACGATGGCCTGCACCGGGAAGTGCATCCATTGCTCCGAAGGGGAGCATTCGGGCTTTACCGGCCATATCGACGCGGATATCGCGGCGGAAGCGGTCCGCAAGGTATGCGGTCACTATCGTATCACATCCCTCATGACATTCGGCGGGGAAGCGCTCCTTTTTCCGGAGGTAGTGTGCGCTATCCATGCTGCGGGGACGCAGATGGGTATCCTGAGGAGGGAACTGATCACAAACGGTTTTTTCTCAAAGGATGCAGGGAGGATCAGGGAAGTCGCCGCAGATCTGAAGGCAGCGGGTGTCAACAGGCTGCTCCTGTCTGTCGATGCTTTCCATCAGGAGACGATACCGCTTGAACCGGTAAAGCTCTTTGCGGAATGTGTTTGCGGATCGGGGATAGATATATCGCTGAGTCCTGCCTGGCTTGTCAGCAGGGAGGACGGAAATCCCTATAATGTCAGGACGAGGGAAATCCTTCAGGAATTTGACGGTACGGGCATTCCGGTCGGTAAGGGGAATATCATCTTTCCGGAAGGGAACGCGCTTAAGTATCTTGGTGCTTATCTGAATGAAAATACGCCCTCCGACCCATATGAGGAAGATCCGAGGGATATCCGGGCGATCAGCTTTTCGCCCGAAGGGGATGTGCTGGACGGCAACGTCTTCAAAAAGGATATACTCGATATCCTGAATGATTACAGGCCGCGGGACTGACTGCCTGACAGAGGTTCCGGGTCCGATAAACCGTATATTGATTGTATGCCCGCAGACGGAAGACCCCGCCTGCGGGTGTTTTATTGCCATATTCCGGGTAAAATGTACGCACGGTGACGTAAATGTTAACGTTCACAATCTGTTCACAAATTATCTGATAATGCCTCTGCGGCTTTTGCTATAATAGCAACCGGATTATTATGCTCCCGATCGGAGCTTCTTAAACGGAAGGAGTTGGCAACAGGCATATGATCGAGATACAAAACGTGTCCAAACGCTACGGCGATAAATGGGCCGTCAAGGATGTCTCTTTCACGATCAACAAAGGAGAGGTGCTTGGGTTCCTCGGCCGCAACGGTGCCGGAAAATCGACGACCATGAACATCGTTACCGGCTATATTTCGGCAACGAACGGCAGAGTGCTGCTGGATGGCTACGATATCCTCGAAAACCCGCGCGAGGTGAAGCGCCACATAGGCTATCTCCCCGAGATACCGCCGCTGTATATCGACATGACGGTGGATGAATATCTCCGCTTCGTATGCTCCATCAAGGAAGTGGAGACGAAGCATATCACCAATCACGTCAATGACATCTGCGAGCTCATGCGCATCCAGGACCATAAAAAACGCCTGATCAAGAACCTGTCCAAGGGCTACAAGCAGCGCGTGGGCATGGCGCAGGCACTGATAGGCAATCCCGAGATTGTCATCATGGACGAACCCACGGTGGGTCTGGATCCCAAGCAGATCATAGAGATCCGCCACCTGATCAAAGAACTTGGCGAGGACCATACGGTTGTACTGTCCAGCCATATCCTGCCGGAAGTCGCGGATGTCTGCGAACGGCTCGTCATCATCAACAAGGGCCAGATCGTGGCTCAGGATACACTGGAGAACCTCACCCGCGGCATAAGCGATACCTTCCGCTTCCGCCTGCGCATCGCCGGGCCGGAACGCGAGACCCAGAAGGCAATCCGCGAGATACCCGGGCTGGTATCTATCGATGCTATGGGATCCAAGGAGCCGGATACGTGCGACTTCCTCATTGAGAGCGACCGCCAGGTGGATATCCGCCGCCCGCTGTTCAATACGATGAGCAAGCTTGGCTATCCCATCCTCATGCTCCGCCCGATGGATCTTGAACTGGAAGATATCTTCCTGCAGCTCACCAGTGATACAGAGGAGGTGCTCTGACAATGCTTGCTGTCTGGAAACGTGAATTTCAGAATTATTTCCTGACCCCTATCGGTTATGTGTTCATGGCTGTTCTGCTGCTGGCAGGAGGCCTGTTCTTCCACTTGGACAATGTACTCAGGGGAACGAACAGCCTTGTGCAGATGTTCAGCGATCTCATGTACGTCTTTATGATCGTAGTGCCGATCCTTACCATGAGGCTCATCTCAGAGGAAAAGCGCACCAGAACGGACCAGCTGCTGCTCACCTCACCGCTCTCCATACCCGCTATGGTGATCGGCAAATACCTGGCGGCACTGTCTGTATTCCTGATCAGCCTGGTGGGGACCGTATTCAATATCATCGTCATCAATACCTATGGCAGGGTATACTGGGGCCTTATACTTTCAAACTATCTGGGCTACGTGTTTATGGGATGCGTGTATATCGCCATCGGCCTCTTTATGAGCAGCGTGACGGAAAATCAGGTATCCGCCGCCGTGCTCACATTCGGCGTGATACTGCTTCTGCAGATCATAGAGAACGTCGGTTCTCTGCAGATGCCGACTTACCTTTCTTTCATCAAAACGATAGCATCCTGGTTCTCTCTCTTTGGCAGGTATTATACCTTCACAGCCGGTATTGTATCCTTGGCGAACATCATTTATTACATATCTTTTATTGCGGTCCTGCTGTTCTTTACAATGCGTGTGATCGACAAGAGAAGATGGAGTGAGGGTTGATCGATATGAGCAAGCTGAAAAACAATAACGATAAAGGCAGTTTTTTCCATAACCTGGCCACGCAGCGCAGGTTCCGCTACGGAGGGTTCGCGATACTCATCACCTGCATCGCCCTTGCGGCTGTGATACTGCTCAATATGGTTCTCGGTATGGTGGAGGATAACTGGGCTCTCTCCATAGACCTGTCGCCCTCCAGGGTGACCAAGTTTGACGATGCGACCATTGAAACCTTGAAGGAAGTGGATAAGGATCTCGTCATATACCTCCTTTATCAGCAGGACAACCAGTCCGTGCTGCGCGCGGAGCTTGAGGAAATGGCCAAGAAGTACCATGCCCTCAACAATCGCATTTCCTATGATTTCATAGATCCGTATACGGAACCTGCAAAGCTTGCAAGATATGTGGATACCAATACCACGTCTCTGGCGGAGGGCTCCATCATCATCTCCCGCAGCGATGATTCGAAATTCCGCGTCATCAACCGTACGGACCTGTACCGTTATTCCTACGTGGAAGACAAAACCTCACAATGGGGATACCGCTACGCACAGGCTTTTGACGGAGAGGCAAAGCTTACCTCGGCCATCAAGTACGTCAACAGCGAGAACACGCCGAATGTCTATTTCCTGACCGGACACAATGAGATCGATATGGATCACATGACGGTTTTCGCCGGCAACCTGAAAAGCGAGAACTATAATGTGCAGAGCCTGACTCTGGGTACCGGCGTAGAGCTGGGCCGGGGGGATACCATCGCCATCGTCAACCCGCTCGTGGATCTTACCGACGATGAATATGCCGAGCTCTCTGCATGGCTGCAGGATGGCGGCCGTCTCCTTATGACGCTGGACAACCAGGTCAAGACATCGGATCTGAAGAACTTCTCGGCGCTCCTCGCGATCTACCAGCTCAGCTTCGGAGACGGATATGTTGTGGAAGACGCGAACGCTACTTCCAGCTGGATCTCCACGCCCGTCATGGTGCTGCCGACGGTCAACGCGGAGAGCGATATAACGAAGGTTCTGGTAGAAAACAATCTCCGCACGATCGTTTACGGCGGACGCCCGATCAACAGGTGCGATATGCCCCTTTCCGGCGTGATCTACGATGTGCTGCTCTCTTCTTCCGACCGTTCCTATGTAAAACCGGCCGATTCGAAGACAGCTCTTACCGATCGGACGGATGCTTCCGCGGAAGGCAGTCAGATACTTGCCTATTCGGCGATACGTCAGCCTGACGTGTACGACAGGGAGCAGGATACCCGTATCATGCTCATGTCAAGCGCGTATATGTTTGCGGATACCAACATCCTGAACCAGTCCTATAACATGCAGTTCTCCATGGCCGCCGTGGAATGGCTGGTCAACCGCGATGTGAGCGTATATGTACGCGCGTCTCAGATCATCGAGACGGCACTTACGATCCCGGATGAGACGACGACGATCGTCATCGGTGTTGTCGTGATTGGCGTGATACCGCTGATCGTAGCGACAGCCGGCGTCGTCGTTTGGATGAGGAGGAGGCGCCTGTAAGCTATGCAGAACAACACGCAGAATGAAGAACGCGTAAGGCCGCGCCTTGCCTCCGCCGATGAGCTGAAAGGCAGGAAGACCGCTAAAAAGCCCTCCGATATACGGAAAAGGCGTTTGACGGCTATTGTTGCGCTTACGGCGGTGCTTGCCTGCATCATAGGCGGCTACTTTGCCGTGCAGGCGCTGAAACCCGCGGAAGAACCGGAACAGGCCTCGACATCCTCCAGCACGATCACGCAGACCATAGAAGGCCGGAAGAAGCAGGATGTCGCCAAGGTGACGGTATACTGGGATGGTGAAAAGCAGTATACGATCGTTTCCAATCTCCGTGCCAAGGCGGAAGCCGCTGAAAAGGAATCCGAAAAGGCACAGGATGCAGATGCGGCTGTTCCGACGGCTGAACCGGTCCCTGCGGACCAGGCTGGAAGCGGTCTTGCGGATGGCATAAGGGAAACGCTGGATAACGTAACGGGCGTCATGAATATCGGCGATAAGCTGAACGGCGGAGAGGAAGAGGAGGATGCGATCCCCCTTCCCACAGAGCTTCCGGAGCCCGACCCGATCATACCTGATGAACCGGAACCGGTGGATATCGCATCTCTGCCGGATTACCAGGTGGAAGGCATGCCGTGGTTCCAGCTGAAGAACAGCCAGGCGAACAACATGATCGTCTACGGTTTTACGATGACGGCTTCCCGCGTGATAGAGGAAAACGCGGAGGATATGGCTGTCTACGGCCTGGATAAGCCGCAGGTACAGGCGGTGTTTGAATACCATGACGGCACGACCATGACGATCAACGTGGGAAATAAGATCCCCGCCGGAAACTACTACTACGTAACGCTGGATGATTCCAGGACAGTTTACATGGTGCACGGGAACATTTATTCCTATAACCACAATGCTCTGGAGAGCCTGTTCCAGCTGCCGACGCTCACCCAGTTCGATATCGATAACTGCTCCGCGACCAGCGTGCTGATCGAGCAGCGCGGCAAGGAGACCATTGAAATGGTCATGGAGGACACCAAGGGTGAGACGACTTCCATCAGCTCCTGGATGATGGTACAGCCTGTGCGCTATGGGCTGAATACCGACAGATCCGCAGAGATGGAGAAGGGTATAGCCGGCATCGCGCTGACGGGCTTTGCGGCTTACGCGCCCGATGAGGCTTCCCTTGCGGGATATGGCCTTACCGATCCCTATGCGCATCTCGCAATGGCGGATTCTCAGGACCGCAGCTGCGAATTTGTGATAGGCGATTACGTGGAAGGCGCGGACAGCCTGCGCTATGTCACGATTGATGACAGCGGCATCGTTTATACGATGGATACGAGCCTCTTGGCATTCCTGAGCAATGCACGCGTGAGCTATGTTGTGGATCAGTTTGCGAACCTTGTATACATCAAACGCATCAACGGCTTTGAGATCACAACGCCCGATACGGTCTACACCGCGGTCGTCGAGCATTACGAGGAGACCAACGATAAGGGAGAGACCAAAGATAAGGAAAGGTTCATTTACGAAGGTGAACCGGCAGAAGAGGATATCTTCCGTGATTTCTACCAGGTCGTCATCGGAACGCTGTTTGACAAGCGCATAGAGGATCCGGATGAATGGCACCTGGAGGGTGACGCGGAGGTGACCGTGACTTACCACCTCAC
>DBXA01000074.1:0-176 GCA_002309235.1 Christensenella sp. UBA1224
CATACTTCTCGGTGTGGTCACCGATGATCTTCATGCTGTTCTTGTTGGCGCCGACGGTACCATCGGAGCCCAGGCCGTAGAACATGCAGGAGACGGTGCCGGCAGGCGCGACATCGAGGGTCTCGCCGAGCTCCAGGGAGGTGCCGGTGACATCGTCGTTGATGCCCACGGTGAAG
>DBXA01000074.1:230-5759 GCA_002309235.1 Christensenella sp. UBA1224
CCGTAGCGGCCGCCGACGACCTTGATATCGCCGCGTCCGGCTTCCATGAGCGCGGAGCAGACATCCAGGTACAGGGGCTCGCCGAGGGAGCCGGCTTCCTTGGTGCGGTCGAGCACGGCGATCTTCTTGCAGGATGCCGGGATCGCGGAAAGGAAGTGCTCAATGGAGAAGGGACGATAGAGATGGACCTTGATCAGGCCGACCTTCTCACCCTTGCCGACGAGATAGTTGACGGTCTCTTCTGCGGCGTCGCAGCCGGAGCCCATGGCGATGATCACGCGCTCGGCATCGGGCGCTCCGACGTAATCGAACAGCTTGTACTTGCGCCCGGTCAGCTCGCCGACCTGCTTCATGACCTCTTCCACGATGCCCGGGACGGCCAGATAGTACTTGTTCGCTGCTTCACGGCCCTGGAAGTAGATATCCGGGTTCTGGGCAGTGCCCTGCTGATGCGGATGCTCCGGGTTCAGCGCGGCCTTGCGGAACGCCTCGATCTTTTCCCAGTCAACGAGCTTGGCGATCTCGGCGTAGTTATCGGCATTGTCGATCGCGTCGATCTTCTGGATCNNTGGATCTCATGGCTGGTGCGGAATCCATCGAAGAAATGGAGGAAGGGTACGCTTGCCTTGAGCGTGCTCAGGTGGGCGACCAGTGCCATATCATGGGCTTCCTGCACGCTGTTGGAGGCGAGCATGGCGAAGCCTGTCTGACGGCAGGACATGACGTCGGAATGGTCTCCGAAAATGGAGAGCGCATGGTAAGCGAGCGCGCGTGCGGATACATGGAACACGCTGGGGAGGAGCTCACCGGAAATTTTGTACATGTTGGGGATCATCAGAAGAAGACCCTGGGAGGCGGTAAAGGTGGTGGTGAGAGCACCGGCTGCGAGGGAGCCGTGTACGGCACCGGCAGCACCGGCTTCAGACTGCATCTCGGCGATGCGGACTTCCTGACCAAACAGGTTCTTTCGGCCGTTTGCGGACCATTCGTCGGCGACTTCGGCCATCGGAGAGGACGGGGTGATCGGGTAGATGGCAGCTACATCGCTGAAAGCGTATGCAACATGGCTTACCGCGGTATTTCCGTCACAGGTGAGTTTGATGCTCAAGGAAAAAGACCTCCTATCAATGATATGTCATGCATGCAGCCGCCGCTATGCTTTTTCGCAACGGCGGCATGTTGTACACATATAATTTATTATAATAGTAGAACACCCGCAAGTCAAGGATACTGTTCCCGGGCAGGGCCCTGTTACCAAATATCCACAAGGTTTTAACACTTTGGCCTGCTCTCCGGTATCCCGGGTACGGGGCTTGCGCCTTTCAGCAGGGAAATGGCCCTGCGGGTAAAGCCGCCTGTTTCAAGAAGCGCCTTTTCCGCTTCATCGCAGCCGGCGCCCGCCTCGTGCATGACGATGGCGGCCTTGATGCTGCCTTTCGATGCCTCAAGCAGCCCTTCGGCCTCCGGACGGGAGACGGAACAGGCCTTCATGATCATCCGGATGGACCTGTTGCGCAGCTTTTTGTTGGAGGCGCTCATATCCACCATCAGGTTGCGGTAGCACTTGCCCTTAAGCACCATGACGGCGGTAGACAGCATGTTGAGCACCATCTTTGCGGCTGTTCCCGCCTTAAGCCTTGTGGAGCCGGAAAGGATCTCCGGCCCTGTGACGACGGTGATGGGGATATCCGCCGCGAGGCGCAGGGGAGCAGCGGCGTTGCAGCACAGGCTCACGCAAAGGGCGCCTAAGCTGCGCGCGTATTCCAGGGCGCCGATGCAGTAGGCGGCAGTGCCGCTTGCCGATATTGCGACCACCGAATCGAGGCCTGTCAGCCCCTTTGCCTTAAGATCCGCTATAGCGAGGTCACTGTTGTCCTCCGCGCCTTCCACGGCGGTGCGAAGCGCGCCGTCCCCGCCGGCGATCAGGCCTATGACGGTATCCGGCGAAACGCCGAATGTGGGCGGGCATTCGGAAGCGTCCAGCACGCCCAGCCTTCCGGATGTGCCGGCCCCCAGGTAGATGAGGCGGCCGCCCTTTTTCATGCGCGCCGAGACGGCTTCCGCCGCCCGGGCGATATCCGGCAGCGCTTTCCGGACGCAAAGTGCTACCTCGGCATCCGCTGTGTTCATGAGTGTCACGATGGAAAGGGCATCCATCTCATCCAGGCCTTCGCTCAGGGCGTTGGTCTGTTCCGTTGTCAGGTTGTTGTAATCGAATTCCATAGGCGCCTCCCGATCGGTTATACATATATTATACATCGCTTGGGCGGAGAAAGAAATAATATGCCTTGAAATCGGAACGAGAACGATATATACTCATAACAGGAGTAACGTGCGAAGGAGAGTGTGATATGAGATTCGGAGCGCTTGAGGCCGGCGGCACCAAGATGGTGCTGTCCATCGGCAATGAGAACAATGAGATCACGGAAAGGATATCCATCCCCACCGAGGGGCCGGAGAAGACCATCCGCGCCATGAACGAGTGGTTTGCCCAAAGGGATATCGCTGCCCTCGGGATAGGCACCTTCGGGCCGGTGGAGCTCGATACCGGGAGCCCGAAATACGGCTGGATCACTCGTACGCCCAAGCTCGAATGGGTGGATACGCCCCTTTTGCCCGATATGAAGGAGGCGCTGGGAGTACCGGCGCTTATCGATACGGATGTCAACGCCGCGGCTCTCGCGGAATACGAGCTGGGAGCGGCAAAAGGGCTCAGGAGCTGCGCGTATGTCACGGTAGGCACAGGAATAGGCGCGGGCCTCGTAGTGGAGGGGAACCTTGTGCACGGTCTCATGCATCCGGAGCTGGGCCATATCCCGCTCCGGCAGGAGAAGGACGATCCCGCTCCGGAAGGCTTCTGCCCGTACCACAAGGGCTGCCTGGAAGGCCTCGCAAACGGCCCGGCCATCGAAAAAAGGTGGGGAAGGAAAGCGGAGACGCTCCCCCCGGACCACCCTGCCTGGAAGCTCGAGGCGGAATATCTCGCCCAGATGTGCATAAGCCTCATCTGCACCGTTTCGCCGGAAAAGATCATCCTGGGCGGCGGCGTCATGCAGCAGAAGCACCTTTTCCCGCTGATCAGGGCTATCGTAAAGGAGCGCCTGAACGGGTATATCTGCAAGGATGAGATCAATATCGATATCGATCACTATATCGTCGAACCGGGCCTCGGCACGGCATCCGGCGCGACAGGGGCGCTGCTGCTGGCGAAGAGGGCACTGAAGATAGGATAGACCGATCTGTAAAGAAAGGGCACTTCGACAGAAGTCAGGCAGACGAGTGAAAATGAAGCAGACAAACAGGACGTTTACCTGGAAGAACCGCTTAAAGTACTGGTTTGACAACCGGATGTCAAAGGGATCGCTGGGATTTATCCGGTTACTGATCGCGGCATCCGTTCTTCTCGCCATCCTGGTGGCCGGCTTGATCATACTGCTCAATTTCAATGAAGAAGGCGAAACGGCGTCCGTTTTCTGGGACAGCATCGCGACGGTCATAAACGCGTGGATGCCTTCCTTTGAAGACGGAAGTCCCGGCTACGTGATACTCATGTCGGTCGTTGCGATAGCCGGCGTCCTGTTTACAAGCGTTCTGATCGGTATCGTCACAAGCGCCATCGAGACGAAGATCGAAAACCTGAAACAGGGGAATTCACTGGTCCTTGAAAAAGGCCATACCGTGATCCTCGGCTTTTACCCGGGCGAGTACACTTTACTGAGCGAGCTGATCCTGGCTGCGGCGGGCTCTCCTGCCTGCGTGGTCATCGCCGAGGATATGGACCGGGAAGAGATGGAGCAGAATATCGCGGAAAACGTAGCCGCTCCGAAGAATTTCCGGATCATCTGCAGGACAGCGGATATCACCGATCCGGCTTCGCTTGAAAAATGCTCTGTCGAGACCTGCAAGACGATCATCGTAAGCCCGGCTGACGATATGAGAACGGTAAAAGCCGTTCTCGCGGTCTCGATCCTCCTTGCGGAAAAGGGTGTTCCCGAAATAAGCGTAAACGCGCTTGTCTCAAACAGCGCTTATATATTTCCCCAGTCTGCAGCGGAAGCCAATAACATAACGACACTTGAGACCAATTCGATCTTGGCAAAGATGATCGCCCATTCCTGCACGCAGACAGGGCTTTCCGAAACCTTCAGGGAAGTGTTCAACTTTGAGGGATCCGAATTCTACCTCGCGGACATTGCCGGGATCAACGGTCTTACGTTTGAAGACCTTCTGCTCAGGACAGACAACGCGACACCGGCGGGCGTCCTGCGCGGCGGAGAGGTGACCCTTAACCCTCCTCCCGGTTTCGTGTTCAACGATACGGACCGGGTACTGGTGTTCGCGGAAGAAAGCGATTCGGCTAAACTGGTCTCCGCCGCAGACAACAGTACAGTTCCTGCCGCGGCAGATATCCGGACAACGGATGATCGTACGGATACCGTCATCATCGGGTACAACGAAACGCTGCCGGTCCTGCTTCGCGAGCTTCCCGAAAACGTATCCCATGTTTATCTTGCGGGTCAGAGCGCGGACGGACCGGAAAAGGAAGAGCTGGAACGTATTGCGGCAGGCCGTGGCCTGCATCTGGATCATATATACGAAGATCCCCGTTCGGAGGAAGCGCTCTGCGGGATCGCCCGGATGGCGGAACATATCGTTATCCTGAACGATCATGAAAAAGACGCGGAAGAAGCCGATATGGAGGCGATCTTCCTGCTGATGCGCCTTCGGGACATCCGGAAGCGGTTTGATCTCTCTTTCAACATTACGGTAGAGATGCAAAGGGAGCGCAATCAGAAACTGGCAGGACGGGGCGATGCCACTGATTTCCTCGTGACTTCCAGCATGTCCTCGCTCATACTGGCGCGGTTGGCCGAAAGCCCGGAGCTCAGGAGCGTATTCCGGGAGATCCTTTCAAATAAAGGAAATGAACTGTACCTCAAGAGCGTTTCCCAGATGAGGCTGCAGGGCAGGCATACCGTCCGGGACCTGAGACGCATCATGCTGCAGCATGGATATCTCCTGATAGGTCATCTGGACGCGGATAAAAACAGCCGGTTCGATCTTCCTTTGGGCGAAGTGATCACCCTGAAAGAGGAAGACTGCCTCATCGTATTGGGAGACAAATGAGGATCCGGTAAATGTGAGCAAAAGAGACATTCGGTGAGTATAGACGGCGTTTCGAAACGCCAAAAACCGGGATCTGCAGAAAGGAAAAAATGATCGTTCGAGACTTTGAACCGAAATATACAGAGGAAGCAGCGGAAATCGCCCTTGGCGCATACAATGATGAGAGAGCATATACACGGGAGCTTCCGGAAATATCAGACATTCCGATACTGAAACGATTATCCGGAAACGGCTTCGGCGCTGCGGCATTTGAAGGCGGAAAAATGGNNGTCGGATTCCTTTGCAGCGTGGAACCATTTGAGGATGCTTTTCGTTCCACCGATGCGAAAGGAGTTTTTTCACCCATGGGTGCGAACGGTGCGGTCAAGGAAAATCGCGGCAGGATCTATGCGGCATTGTATC
>DBXA01000191.1:0-136 GCA_002309235.1 Christensenella sp. UBA1224
AAGGCGCGCCTACCGTCAGAAAATCATGCACCTTCTTCGCGGCCTCGACGGCCTCTGCCGGTCCTATGAGATAACCCAGCCGCCAGCCTGTGATCGAAAAAGTCTTTGAGAGGCTGTTGCAGGTCAGCGTCCGTTC
>DBXA01000191.1:174-33749 GCA_002309235.1 Christensenella sp. UBA1224
TAGACCATATGTTCATAGACCTCGTCTGTGATCACCCAGGCATCGTATCGTTTTTCCAGGTCTGCGATCAGAAGCAGCTCATCACGGCTGAAGACCTTGCCGCAGGGGTTTGAAGGATTGCATATGATCATAGCCTTTGCGCCATCGCGGAAACCCTGCTCTATGAGCCCCGGATCAAAACGGTAATCAGGCGGAACCAGCGGAATATAGACAGGTTCGGCTCCGGAGAGGATGGCATCCGCTCCGTAATTCTCGTAAAAGGGCGAAAAAACAAGTATCTTATCGCCTGGATCGCAGACGGCCATAACGGTACTCATCATGGCCTCGGTTCCTCCGCAGGTGACCAGTACCTGCGTTTCCGGATCGACGGTCAATCCGCTACTTTTCCCAAATTTCCCGGCAAGGGCTTCCCTCAGATTCGGGGCGCCATACGTGACCGAATATTGGTGAGGACCCTCATAAGCGATCCGCGCGAGGGCATCCATCAATGCTTTCGGCGGATCAAAATCCGGGAAGCCCTGCGACAGATTGATAGCGCCGAACTTGTCACTTATGCGGGTCATCCGGCGAATGACAGAATCCGTAAAAGTACCGACACGTCGGGATAATGTCCTCATTTCTGCTCCTCCAGTCTGTGTAAAAAGGCGCTGCATGCTTCGAGTCCGTCACACAGGGTCTGCGCATCGCAGCCATAACCGATGCGAAAGCTCAGCGGCTGTTCAAAGCAATCCCCGGGCGTAACAAAGGCGCCGCTCTCATAGTACATACGCATACAGAATTCATAAGACGGCAGTTCATGATCATAGCGGATGAGGGCTGTCGTCCCCGCCTGCGGACGAGACCAGCGGAGGAGCGGTTCTCCTTCCACCCATTGCTCGGTCCTCGCAAGGTTTTCACGCACGATGCCGCGGCTTCGCCTGAGAAGGACGTCCGAATGTGCAAGGGCCAGTGCGGCGACGGCTTCATCAAACATCCCGCAGCTGATATGATCATAATCCCGATGCGATAAAAGAGACCGGATGAGTTCCTTGTCACGGACCGCGATCCAGCCCAGGCGCAAGCCTGCCAGAGAAAAGACCTTGGACATGCTGCCTACGGATATCCCCTTTTCGTAAAGGTCCGCGATCGATTCACTCCATTCATCCGCCTGTGTCAGGTGACGGTAGACCTCATCGCAAAGGATATATGCACCGACGGACCGCGCGATCTCCACTATTTCCATCAACAGCGCCTTCGGCATCAGAGCACCTGTCGGATTATTCGGATTATTGATGCATATCAGCTTTGTTTCCGGTGTGACAAGCTTACGGAGCTCCTGCAGATCGGGAAACCAGCCGTTTTCTTCGCGAAGCTTCAGTATCCTGACATCCGCCTGAAAGCTTTCCGGTATGGAATAGAGCTGCTGGTAGGTCGGCATCACACTGATCACGCGGTCTCCGGGCTCGATAAGGGAGTAAAACACATGGTGATTCGCCCCGGCAGCTCCGTGTGTCGTAACGATATCATCCATCCGGATGCTCCGGTACAGCCTGCATATCCCTTCCCGAAAAGCAGGCGCACCCTCGATATCGCCGTATGTCAGCCGCCTAGCGGAGAAGCTGTCGAAGAACGCGTTTTTGTCCTCACCTGAGAGCAGAAAAAGCTCATCAAGAGAGACGGAATCCACGCATGTCTCCGCAATATTGTATTTTGCCCCCTTTTTCAAACCGATTCATCCATTCCTCGACCGCAAATGCCCGTATCTTCATGGTATTCCCCTTTCAGACTTGAAAAGGCATCCAAAGCAGCGCCTTATAATATACCAAACGGTATACCGTACCTGCGGCGAAGCTTCGGATGCCCTTGGATCCCGCACCCGGTGGTGCAGGAGGGTTTATTCAGTTGTTCACACTGTATCATGCCTGTCGGGAAATGTCAAGTTTTTTGAAGCAGTTTTGTCGGGATGCCCATATCCGTAAACGCTCTGTACAGAACACTCTCAAAATCGCCGTAAACAAGTCCCGATGGAAGTCCTGCCAATGCTTTGAGCACATCTTCCCGGGCAGGCAATCCTCCCGCATCATAAAAAGCGCCGTAATCCCTGTTTCCGGGCATGGTATTGATCTTTTGAGCGGTCTCTGCAGGGTCAAGCAAACGCAGATCACCCAGGCATCGGGTTTCCGCGCCGGAATTTCCCGCATACAGCCTGCAATCCTGATGAAGAGAAAGATACGATTCGTCCTGTTCTCCTGCCCAGAGTCTGGCAAGATCCATCCGCTCCAGCCGCGCAGCTGCAGCGCCTATGGTATTTTGATACGCCGTATCTGTGATCTCCCTCTCATCCTGACGCCAGAGAGGCAGATACCTCCGTATCGCTTCCAGCGTTTTCAGGTCCGCGCGGTAAGGTTCAAACCTCATCATCCGGGCATGGGGCGTAAAGATCGGATTCGCAAACCATACGTCATCCGGTTCCACCTCATCCAAAAGACGGCTGATATCATCCGCATCCTGCGCAAAATACCGGTTCAGCATCAGCGATATCTGCACTTTGCAGCCCATCTGCGCCAAAAATCCGGCTGCGGCAACAGAGGTATCGTAAGCGCCTGCGCGATCGACTATCTCATCGTGATGTGCACGGGAGCCATGGATGGTGATCCCAAAATCCCGATAGCCGTGGTCCAGATATGACCCGACTGCCTCTTCCCTGTCCTTCCTGCGCATGAGCCCCAGCCCTGTTGTCATGCCGTGGTGATAACAGGTGATATTTGTAAGCTGTGCCGCCGCGTGCACGATCTCGCCGACCTGCGGGTGGTTGAAGGGTTCATGGTCCAGAGTTATGGATGCCTCCCCCTCAAGGTACTTTCCTATCTCATCCAGTTTTTCCATGCAGGCAAAGACATCCCCGATCGGCATCAAAGGCCCCGGCCCGCCGTTTACATAGCAGTGTTTGCAGCATGTACTGCACCCTGCCGCCAAAAAGTCAATATTGATCGTTTTCATTGCTGTTTATTCTCTTTACATGCGTTCTGATCAGGACCTCGATGGTCCTGCTCCTCTTCACGCTTCACATTACGATCGCTCATGCGTTATTACTGCAAAACAGGCGTAAAGCACCATGCTCCACGCCTGTTCGAAAGTCCTGTTAACTTGATCCTTCGATGCATTGTTTTTATATTCCCGGTATTTTCGTTCTGCCAACCGGTAACCACGCACAATGCGTTACATTTTGATCTGTTCTCCCGTCTCCGCCGACTTGAACATCGCCTCAAGCACCTCGAACACCCTGCGCACCTGGCACGGCTTTACGATGAGCTCCGCCTTGCCGTCTATGGCATCGCGCAGGTTGGCGTAGTACTCTGTAAGATCCGCTGGGGTATCCGGCAGTTCCTTTTCCACGATCTCCTTTTTGCCCCTGGGTGCGAATGTCCTTGTGGGGCCGGAAGTCGTCATTACGGGGATGACCTCCTCCTCCACCGTCTCATCCACGCTGATGATGCCGCCATTGCGGGTAAAATCGTTGATGTAAAGCGTGCCCTTATCGCCGAGCACCATCCACCTGGGCAGCTGCTTGAGCACCCAGGTGCCGATCTCCATCTGTACATGGGCGCCGTTCTTGAGATCCATCAGCAGGTAGAAGTAATCCTCCACCTCCGGGGTCTTCACCTTTTCCGTCTTGCAGAATACGCTCTTGACGGAATCATAGCCCAGCATCCACAGGATCTGGTCGATGAAATGGACGCCCCAGTCGTAGATCATACCGCCGCCGTGCTCCGGCTCCGCGCGCCAGCCGAACATAGCGCCGCGCGCGCCGTGCAGACGGGACTGTATGGAGTAGATCCTGCCCAGCTCACCGCTCTCGATGACCTCACGCACGATCCGGTAATCCTTATCCCAGCGGCGGTTCTGATGAACGGTAAAGAGGACATGATTCTCCTCCGAGGTCCTGATCATCTTGTCGACCTCAGCGAGGGACATGGCCACGGGCTTTTCGGAAATGACATTTTTGCCGGCGTTCATTGCCGCGCAGGCGAGTTCACAGTGAACATCGTTGGGGGTAGCAACGAGGACCAGGTTGACCTCTTCATCCTTCAGGAATTCCTCCAGCGTATCATAGCCGCGAAGGCCTATGGACCTCGCCTCTTCAACCTTTGTTTTGTCTATATCATAGGCGGCAACAACCTTGACGTTTTCGACTCTCGGCGCATTCTTCAGATGCCAGTGACCCATATATCCAAACCCGATGATACCAAGACGGATACCCATTCGATCGCCTCCGTTTCAAGTTTTCACACGCCTTGCGGCCGTATGCGCTTCATACAGTTATTATGATAACATGTCCCAGGGCAGTTGTCGATATCATTTTCGTATTTGATTGCCGCCGCATGCTGTTCAAAAATCCATGTTTTTCCTCAGACATGCAAACGGCGCCGGCATCGCTCAAACATCTCTGAATGAGCTTGACCGGCGCCTTAGGTATCAGGTTACGATCCCTTTAGTTCAATCGGCAGTGAAAGGTATGCCGTGCCGGACTGCGAAGGCTTCCGCAAAGCTTCCGGATGGGCATTCCAGCATCAGGTTCGGGCAGTTTTCGAAGGCGTCTTCCGCGATGCTCGCAACGCTCGCCGGAACAGCGATACGCACGGCCGTGATATTCGCAAAGGCACGCGAGCCTATGGTCGTGCAGCCATCGGGAATAACGATCCTGTCAACATCTGTTCCTTCAAAGGCCTCTTCCTCGATCACCTTGATCGCAGCGGGCAGAATGAAGAGGGTAGGTTCAGTGACAGTCATCGTAATGGGCTTTGCAGTTATACCAGCTAAGTTCGTAGCAGTTACAGTAGTTGTACCGACGCCTACAGCTGATATGATGCCGTCCTCGGAAACCGTTACGACATTTTCATCACTGCTCGAGAAGGTGTACAGATGACCGATATTGGTTTGTGTTATGCCATCGACACGAATCCTGACAGTCGTCGCAGTCCTGCCGCCCACAGGCAAAACTTTCTTTTCTGTTGATATAGTTATGTTGCCAAGCTGATCATATACAAAGATGTTCGTAGTCTTCTTAATGCCATTATGGCTGGTAACAGTCAGAGTGTATTCCCCTTTTTCGAAAGCATGATACTGGAAAGTGGAAGTGCCCGTCACAGTCTCATTTCCGATCTCCCAGGAGAAGTTCTCGTCATAGCCTTCCGCAGGTATTATGCTCTCCGGTGTCATAAGTATCTCTTCACCGAGCTTTACATAGATCACATCCGGCAGTTCAAAATCCACTACAGGATGGCGAACCGTCACATGGAACTCCCGCTCGATAGTGGGATGCCCGGTGATGCATACGTTCACAACCGCATCGCCGACGCCGACTGCTTTGATCTCGGCCCCATTCACGCTGATGACATCCGTATTATCGGTCGTTATGGTCAATTGCCATGTCAACCCCGTTACAGGGAGAATCTCTATGACGTCACCTATGTCCACCTTCTCCCCCGTATGGAGGTACATATCACCAATCTCGCTGATAACGGCAGTTTCTGCAACGCTCGCCGGATCGTTCAGATCGATGAATTCTGCCAGGATCTCATCGGCAAAATCCTCCGCTTCGGTTCCGCTGAAACCATAGACGATATCCAGGAAATCAATTGCGTCAGAAGCGATCGTCGTCACAGTAGAGGGGATCACTGCCGATCTGAGGTTCGCATTGCTCCAGGCGACCTTAGAGGGAAGAGCTGTTACGCCCTCTGGTATGGTAAGGGTGATGAGGGAATCGCAGTTCGTGATGAACGGTACATCGGAGCTGCCGGCGAACTCGGTAAAGCCAGCGGGCAGTACGATGCTCTTGTAATTCATACCGTTGATGATACCGTCTGTGTTGTAGAAGCCGACAGCGGCACTGCTCATCGTAAATACCGATTCGTATCCGTTTACCTTGGTAAGATAGAGCTTGCCGTCGATCATCTGATAGGTATGGCCATCTACCTTGTCATAGAACGGGTCCTGCATGTGCTGCGCCGTTTCAGAGGCCGCGTTCACGTAAATGGGGCCACCGTTCTGCTGGCTGCCGACAGACTGCATATGGTCCGGCAGATACAGAGGCTGCATACCGGAACTGCGTATATTGCTGCCTATCTCTATAAGGGAATCAGGGAATCTGAACTCGCTTATGTTGTAGCAGCCATTGAAGGCATTACTGCCGATATACTCGATGCCTTCGCACATCCCTATCTCAGTCAGACTGTAGCAGTTGTAGAACGCGCCTTCTTCTATGCGCTTCACGCTCGCAGGCAGCGTCACCTTGGTAAGATCGTAATGGTAGCTGAAGGCTCCGCCGATCGCCTCGATGCCATCAGGTACCGTGACCTCGGTATCCGTACCGGTATAATTCCAGAGCGTCATACCCGCAGTCACTTTCATCTCAAAGGACATATCGGTAAAGAAATCATAGCCGGCGGTGATGATACACTCTGCAGTGCTGTCAGCTGGATCGCACACGAAGGTAGAACCCTTAAATGCATCGGGATCGATCGCTTCGATGCCTTCCGGAAGATCCGAAAGGAACGTCTCCGTACCGGTATACGCATTGAGTGTAAGCTTTCCATCCACCCAGCCGAGGGCCCAAGGAGATGCAGGATCAGTATAGAAACAGGGCACCTCATGTGCAAGAGACGAAGAAGGATCGCATACGAATTTCAGGCCGTTCAGCTTTGCCTCCGGCAGCAGTCCATCCGCATTGGCAGGCAGAGCTGTAATGTAAGTCTCGCTTCCGTGATAAGCGCTGAGAAGCAGCTTTCCTTCCTTCCAGCAGTAATCCCATTCATCTGTGGTATCCTGCGTAAAGCCTGATACATATTCGGGGCAGACAGCCGAGATCAACTGCGCCATACCGCTGTTCTGATCCGCTATGATGCGGGCGTCTCCCACGCTCCCCTCAATGGCGATCACATCTGCATTCAGGGTAATGAATGCTTCTGTACCGGTATAAGCTGTTAGCGCGAGCTTTTCATTTCCGTTGTCATCCATGACATAACGATAGCGGAAGCCCGGGGCAGCGCTGTCCTCAAAGAAGCCGTTGTTATCGCATGCCCAGTGGGATGCATAGCTGCCGATGGATGCGTGTATCACACCTGGGAGTTCATTCTGTTCCTTGATCTCCGTCAGGCTGTCAGGCAGCCAGATATCGCAGCGATCCGGAATATCGACTGTATTGATGTTGATAGTCGTAATGCCTTCGCCAAGGCGCACCTCCATAAGGGAAGGCAGGACATACGCCTCCAGTATGATGGCGTTAGGCTCCTCACCCAGGACCTCTACACTGCCGGGGATATAGAGCTTCTCAAGCTTACTGTCGGAATAGAACGCCTGTTTGCCGATATAGGTCACACCTTCAGGAAGATAAAGCTCTGTCGTGTCGTACTGATCGGCAAAGCCGCCTCTCCCGACATAGGTCAGGGTACTCGGGACAGATGTTATTTTCAAATGAGAAGCAGTCTGGATCGCCTGATCCTCTATGCGCTCCAGTCCTTCCGGCAGGTTGATATCCACAAGATGCGCGCAATAATAGAACGCGCGCTGTCCGATGCACTTGATCGTACTGGGCAGTACCACCTTTTCGAGCAGCACGTTACCTTCCGCAAAGCCATTCAAATAGTCTTCTATTTTATATACTCCTTCCGGAATAACCAGCTCATGCGCTTCGCCGTAGTATCTGTCAGCTATCATACCGTTCTGCGTCCAAATGAGGGAAAGGCCTTCATCCGCAGTATCACGGAAGCTGCGCGGGCTCATCGTCCTGGCAATATCGCTGTAAGGATCGCATACAAAGCTGGTAGTATACGGCACATCATTGAACGCCCCATACAGCACGCCCGAAACGCCGGAGGGGTATTCCCTCACCATCGTCTCTGTGCCGGTATAGCCCGCGATCCAGAGCTCTCCATCCCTCCAGGCAAGAGGCCAGGGGGAAGTTTCGGCCTCGTAGAAGACATATGCCTTCTTGGCATCATCACTGTCACGGTTAAGGACCAGCTTTGCTTCACCCGGCAGAGCATCACTGAGGACGCCATCTATCCCGGTGGGGAGGGCGGTCAGCACAGCATCGCTGCCAAGGTACTTTGCCGCATAGAGCTTGCCGTCGACCCACTGAAGCAGCCAATCAGGAGTATCATCATCAATAAAACCGTTGTAGTGTTGTGGCTCGGATGCCCAGACAGCCGCATAGCTTGTGCGTGAGCAATGTATATATCCGTTGGTAAAAAGATTGCCATTGATATATGTTAAACTGTCCGGCAGACGTATCACGCCATCCATTGCAACACTGAAAGTTGACGAACCATAAAGCGTTTCGACTCCTTCATTTATGACAACCTCCCTCAACTGTCCGCCAGCAAACGCATTCGTACCGATAAAAGTCACCGTACCGGGCAGTTCCACACGTTCCAATGCTGCACAGTGTAGGAAAGCATAATCGTAGATCTGTGTCACACCTTCGGGCAGTACTGCTTCCTTAAGTGCCGCGCAGTGACGGAAGGCGCTTTGGCCTATACCTGTCAGCGTTGTCGGGAAATTTACCTTTTCCAGCGTCACATTATCCCGGTAATCTATTTCGTCATAGCCGGTCGTATCGATCTGGTCGGCAAAGGCATTGTCCTCGATCCAGTAGACGCCCTCAGGAATGGTCACCTCTGCCTTCGTGCCGGTATATTCACGCAAAGCCAGGTGATAGCCGTCGTTTACATAATCCCTGCTTGGATAAAGGCGCATCGCCTGGTCCTCGACCCAAAGGAAGCTGATGCCGCTGTAGCTCATGGCAGGTATCAACACACTGTCGGTATCGCAGATAAAGGTCACGCCGTTGTTGCGGATGACGTTGTTTTCATTGGGCCCGAAGATCGTCTCCAGTGCAGCAGTTACGCCGTTGGGTACGCTGTCGATCACCGTATCGGAAGTCACAGGGCCGTAATAGCCGATGATCGTAAGGTCTGCGCCGACCCATCTGAGCTCCCAGGGAGATGTCTCGCTCTCGAAGAAAGCCGGGACCATTTGCGCAATGGGGGTATCGTGATCACACACGAATATCGTACTGCCGGGCAGAGCGCCGTTCAGCATAGCCGCGGCATCCGCCGGGAGCTCCGTAACGACTGTACCAACTCCGGTATACTTTGCCGCATAAAGCTGTTCATTTACCCAGCGATACTCCCAATCGTCGACGGAAGGCCGCACAAAGTTGAGACCTGCCCGGGAAGCCACATGGGCGATATTGGTATCCTTGTCCGCAATGATACGCGCTCCGCCGTTCCGGATCTGCTCCGCTGTATCTGTTGAAATGTATTCTATCCTCTCATCCAGTACCAAGTCACAGGCTCCGCCGGTATAGCTTACCAGCTCCAGCCGCTCAACGCCGTCCGCTTCAGCGTAACGGTAGAGGAGATCGCTGTTTTCCATATCGTAGAACGCGGCAGGGTCGCCGTTTTCCGACAAATAACGGGCAGCGTAGCTCCCGATAGGGGCATGCACGCATTCCGCATTGATGCGGTCGACCGTCTCGAGACTGGCGGGCAGGTATATATGGGTATTATAGCCCCTGTAATCAAGCGTATACTCACCGCGGATCTCCCTTATACCCTCCTCAAAGCGCAGTTCTTCAAGGGAATTTGTATTGCTGAAGGCGATCCTCCCCCATGTTCCGCCATCGACCGTCTCAACGGAGCCGGGGATCGTCAGGCTTGTTAAGCTGCCACAGTTATAGAAGGCATAACTGCCTATCGACTCAAGACCTTCGGGAAGAATTACTGCGTTCAACGATATGCAGCCGAAAAAAGCATGTTCATCTATGGTTTTAAGCCCTTCGTTGAAGATGACCTCCGTTAGACTTGAGCAGCCTGAGAAGGCGTTTATTCCAATCGAGTCCACTGAGGCGGGAATAAAGACAGTTTCCAGAGAAGTACAATTTTGAAACGCGCTCTCTTTGATGATCGTCGCGCCCCCTAAAGTGACTTCGATCAAAGCACCATCCTCCAAGAAAGCATAATTCTCAATGATGATCGGCGTCTCGGGCAATGTGACCTTTTCGAGGATGGAAGCATCTGAGAAAGCGTACGCCCCCAGCTCTCTCACACCGACAGAGACCTCGATCTCCCTGACAGTGTTGAGAGCTTCGTGTGCCAAACGTCTTGAACTGCCGTCATATATGTAACCAGATGTACCCAGACGTCCAACTTTGGTCACACCAACGGGGATGATGAGCAATTCATCGCTGCCGTCATAGGCATAGGCAGTGTAGTCCTCCCCCTGGGCAATGATCAGAAGACCTGTCGCAGCAGGGTCACGGAAGGCATAGCCGGCACCGCTGACGAGTTCTTCCATACGTGAACCGACAGTGCAGGCCAACTGCACGCGGACCGGCTCGCAATAGGTGCTGCCGAGCCATTCCCGCCAGGTCTTTCCGAGACTCCCGGCGGTAAGGAAAGAAGCATCCTCCGGAACACTTGTCACGATCTCATCGCTGCCGCGGTATCCCCAAAGACCGAGGTCGCCATCCTCATTATAGCAGTAATACCAATCGTCATCGATATCCGTTACAAAGCCGAGCCCGGAATCAGATATGATGCGCGCCTCAGGGCTTCCCTTAGCTGCCAGAAGCTCGACAGTTGTCTCATTCCCGCTTTCAGCCAACTTGAACTGTTCACTGTCGACGGAAGCGATCGTCGGGTCGAGCTCAATGGCAGCGGACTGTCCCTTATAGCCATAGAGCCGGAGAGTCTCGGTACCGTCATCCGCGCTAACATAAATGAGGTAGCAATCGGCAAGCCTTTCGTGGCCCGTATCCGGCGCCGGGTCTATAAAGGGGACGCGCGCTGCGGACAGTCTGTGAGCGGTATCGCTCTCATAATCACAGTATACTTTCGTGGGATAACTGAAGGCATTGTCGCCTATCACCACATCCGCATCGGGCAGCGTTACTTCAGCTATCGGAGTACAGTTAAATGCATAGCCGCTTATGTATCTGACAGTCTGAGGGATATCGATCTCCGTAAGGGAGTTGCAGTTCGCGAAAGCCGACTGTCCTATATTTATCAGATCGTTCGGAAGTACTACGCTTTTGATCACGCTGTTGCCGCGGAATGCCTCGCTGCCGATAGAGACGACGCGGCTGTCTATGCCGATATTTTCTTCACTGCCAAAGAATTTTACTACTTCATAACCGTTAAGCTCTAAACCGTTGTAATAGCCGCTGAGGTATCGATAGCCGTACCGCCTGTCAGGATCATCTTTGTCATAGAAAAAAGGATATCCGCTGGAACCGAGGTTTTTCGAAGTCGTACTGTCCAGCTTTACGGCGAAAGTTCGATCGCCCGCCACATTGCCGAGAACGTACTGACCGACGCTTGAAAGGTTGTCCGGCAGTTCGATATCCGGCACGGAGAGGCAGCCGTTGAAGCTGTACTGCTCCAGCACCTCAAGGGAATCCGAAAGCTGAATATCTGTCAGATTCTTACAGTTCTGGAAGGCGTATTCGCATATGACCTCCACATCATGCGGTACCGTAAGCTTGCCGGAAAGGTTCTCTGCGCCGTCAAAGGCATATGCCCCGATCCAGCGCAGCTCATCGCACATGCTGACGGAGGTGATCTCCGTATGCCCATAGAACAAATTTTCATAAAGGATGTTTACGCCCTCGGGGATCTCAAGAGAAGCGATATCGTTTGCGAAATAACGGACGGCCGCGAGCAGATCTGTCCCGCCATTCTGGTTGGTCACGAGGCGGCCGTTCACATAATAGGGATCAGGATCCGTACCGTTCTTAAACCACCTATAGCCCCAGATCTCATTGTCCAGAGGGCGGAAATACATGTAGTATCTGGAAACCTGTTTCGCCGTTTCAGAGAGAGCAGAAGCGCGGATCTCGCTTGTCAGCGGTGCGATCGCGCCTTCAAGAAGCGTATCCTCACCCAGCAGCCGCACAGTCATTGCTCCGAATGCGTCAATGGCAATATGATCGACGCTCGCAGGAACAGTAATGCTTTCGAGCTCCTGCGGGACGGCACGTTCCCCTATACGCTTAAGACCCGAAGGGAGAGTGATCTCTTCTATAGCCGTATTTTTCAGCGCGTCATCGCCGAGTATGCGAAGAGACTGGGGCAAGGTCACTTCATTGACAGCCGTGCCTGCCGCAAACACCGGTTCGCCGCCCTTGATGCCCAGCGCATTCACGCCTTCCAGTACAGCTACAGATTGGAAACCGGACTCCTCATACTTAAGCGCTATCAGAAGTTCGGTACCGCCATCGTCATTGGTAATGCCCGTAAAATCCTCATCATAGGGATTATAGTTTGCGGGATCGATCCACAGATATGTCCACCGGGGATTCTCGATATCGATAAAGCCGTTCAGAACACCATCGCATGCTTGCTGGGCATAGCAAAGCGTCTTTGCAGAACTGCTGAATGGATTAGCATATGCCGTAGCCGAACCGGGATAGCTGCTGAAGATCAGATCATCCTTCCTCAGGTAAACACTGCCGCTTTCGAATGCGCTCTCTCCGATAATGTTGATATGACAATCCACATAAACGGAGGGTTTTTCCGGATCCGTACTGCAGTAGAAGGCATAGCCGCCGATATCCGAGATGCCGTTGTCACTGGAAATGACGATATCGGCAAGGGCCGTATCATAGAACGCCAGTTCCCCGATAGAGGTCAGGCTCGCGGGCAGGTTTAACGGCTCCCCATTGTTGTCGAGTGCTACGCACCCGTAAAAAGCCATATCGCCGATAACGGTCACACTGGCGGGGAGGTCTATCTCAACGAGACCCGTATTATTCATAAAAGCCTCGGCGCCGATCCTGGTTACCGCATATCCCTCTATCTCATCGGGAACGATCACAGAAGTATCAGTACCCTGGTAGCCCGCTATGCTGACGGTATTATCCTCCAGCACATCATACTCCCAGTCACCGCTGGTCAGATGCTCCGCCAGCGCGCCGTTTACGGCGAAGACAGCCGCCAGGCACACCGCAAGGCATACAAGCGCCCGTATCAGTGCTTTGCTGCGAAAAACGTTCCTCATGGATCCATGCCTCCCCCAAACTTCTGGCTGAGTATCCGTGTAAATCACTCATCTAGTCAACGTAATCTTCAGCCGTATATCATATTTATTATACAACATGAGAAAAGAAATGTCATTATTCCGAAGTCCTGTGAAATGTGGCCAAAATCTTACATTTTGCTTCCGAAAATCTTAAAAATCCTAATTTATATTTCTTTATTTATTGCCCTATCTATGGTATACTTTATAGTCTGAAGTGAAAATGTATCCCGAGGTTCTGCTTAACCTATGAAAGAATTGATATTGGCTTCCGGTTCCCCCAGGAGGAAAGAATTGCTGGAGAGGGAGAACATTCCCTTCCGCTGCATCGTCTCAGATGCGGACGAGAACGCCCATGGGGATGTGAGGGAAGTCGTCAGGACGCTCGCAGGCCGCAAAGCGCATGCCGTAGCGGACGGTTTAAGGAGCTGTCTCGTTCTCGGCGCCGATACGCTTGTGGAGCTTGACGGCGAAGCGCTGGGAAAGCCCATCGATGAAGCGGATGCGAGGGATATGCTCACCCGCCTTTCCGGAAACTGCCATAACGTGCATACCGGCGTATGCCTGATCGATGCCGATACCGGAAAGGAAGAATACGGAGTGTGCACATCAAGAGTCTTCTTCCGGATACTTTCGCAAAAGGATATAGACGAATACATCGATAGCGGCGAATATATCGGAAAAGCCGGTTCCTATGCGATACAGATGTCAGGCGGCAGGTTTGTCGAGCGTTACGAAGGGGATTACGACAATATCGTAGGTCTCCCCGTGGCGATGGTAAAGGAAATGCTCTTGAGATTCGATGCCGCGATATAGGACAAGCGGCTTTTCGGACGGTCTACTGTCTTTATCAGCAGGAGGTTTTTATGGCGATCTTTTCTCAGGACCTTGTCGCTGTCGACATGGGTTCTTCGGCGACCAGCGTTTACGTTGACGGGCTCGGCGTATGCCTGCGTGAGCCTACGCAGCTTGTCGTATCCAGGGAGGATATCCGGCAGGTAGCCGCCATCGGCGAGGACGCTAGGCGGATGTACGGGATCCTTCCCCCCGATCTCATGTTCATGCCGCCCGTAGTCGATACTGCCATCACGGATACCGATCTTGCGGCCCTTACCATGCTCGCCCTTGCCGAAAAAGCGGCGGGCAGGAAAAAGCCCGCGGATAAGGGGCGCTTTATGGTAAGCGCGGCGACAGGACTCACCCATGTGGAGCATGCGGCACTGCTCGCGGCATGCCGGCTGACAGGCTCCAGGAGGATCGCCGCTGTCAATTCCTCCATAGCGGCTGCCGTCGGCGCGGGGCTCGACATCACGGAGCCCAAGGGAGTCCTCCTTGTCGATATGGGCGGAGGAGCGACGGAGATCGCCGTCATGTCGCTCGGCGCCGTAGCTGCATCGCGCACGGTCCGTTCCGGCTGCATGAATTTTGATAAGGCGATCATCCGCTATATGCGGGCAAAACGCGGTATCTCCATAAGCCCCATCGCCGCCGAGGAGATCAAAAAAACGGTAGGCAGCGCCATACTCCCGCCCGAGCATTCGACAGGCGATGTCACGCGCGTCGCGGGCCGGGACCTTAAGACAGGCAAGCCCTGTGAGGTCACGGTGACGGCAAGGGAAGTATCCGGAGCCATCCGGCTTTGCATCGATGAACTGATAAGCTCCATACAGGATGTACTGATAAGCCTTCCTTCCGAATTCGCCGGCGATATCAAAAAGAGCGGCATTTACTTAAGCGGCGGCTGCGCGAACCTTTCCGGCCTTTCAGACGAGATATCCGCGCGCTGTGATCTGAAATGCCATATGACAAGTACCCCGCAGGACGATGTCGCAAACGGCATGGGCGTGATCGGAAGCAACGAAGCGCTCCTCAGGGAACTGATAACAGCCGGTTCCTGTGTAGAATAATAACGGGAGATCACTGAAAAATGGCCAGATCCAAAAGGCGTCCCGGTTCGAGGAACCGTTCGCGCGGTTTTTCCTTCGCCGGTTTTCGAAGAAGACTCGGTTCCGTATCCAAATGGATATTGCTGGGGGTACTGCTCGCAGTCATACTGCTCGCCGTGTTCATTCCCAGGCTTCTGTCCCCCTCCAGGCGGTCTATAGGCGAAAACGCCATCAGCACCGCCGTCTCGCCTGTACAGAGTTTTTTCACGAATGCCACGAACTGGGTCGTGAACATCATACAGTCCGGGCGCAATTACGCAGAGCTCAACACCAGATACAGCGCCCTTCTGCGGGAGAACGAAGCGTTAAAGCTTGAAGTCTCCTCCTATTCCGAACAGGCGGCGGAAAACGAAAGGCTGGTATCCCTTTTAGGCGCTTCCGAGCATTATACGGCTTACAGCCCCGTCTATGCAAGGGTCATTGCCCGGGAACCTGGCCCCTGGTTCGGGTCCTTCACGATCGATGTGGGAACGCTTGACGGCATCACGGCGGATATGGCCGTCGTTACCGGAGACGGACTCGTTGGCCGCGTGACGACCGTAGGGCTCAACAGCGCTACCGTCGTATCCATCATCGATGCTTCGTCCTCCGTCGCGTGCCTGATCCAGAGAACGAGGGATAACGGCGTGCTTCACGGCGTCACGACCGATACGAGCACCGAGGCCGCCTGCTATGTCTATTACCTGCCTTCTTCTTCCGATGCCGCGATAACGGATAAGGTCATCACATCAGGCGTTGATTCAAAATACCCCAAGGGGCTTGAGATCGGCGTTGTAACGGAAGTCAGCCACAGCGGCGATTCCACGGATAAATACATCGTCGTCTCGCCGAGCGTCGATTTCAAGCACATCGAAGAGGTGCTTGTGCTCAAGGTCAGCTATGAGAACAGCAATAACGATGCGCACGCAAGGCTGTTCACAGCCACACCCTCGCCGACAAAAATGCCGTCCGAGCTGACGCTCCATACACCCACCCCTGTACCGACAGAGAACCCGGAGGATGACGATCTCAACTGGTACTACCCCACCAGCGCTCCTTCCGACCCGAGCGATATGGGCGAATTAGAAAAGAACTGGGCCGGTGGAAACAACTGATGTCCTGCTCAGACCGGAGGTATTACCATTGTTCCGACGCCTGTTTCCTTATCTGACGGTAGCGATCCTCGCATGTATCGATACTTCCGTAATACCGGTGCTCACAAATACATGGCTGGTGCCGCTGCTCGCATTTACCGCCTGCATTGCCTTCGGGCTCATCTTAGGACCACTCCGCGGTTCCATGATAGGGCTGTGGGGAGGCCTGTTGTTTGATTCCACCTGCGCGGTGCCGTTCGGGCTGCTCACGACGCTGTTCTTCATCTGCAGCCTCCTTTCCGGCTTCGCGGGGAAATACATGCGCAGGAACCGGCTCGCAAGCATCATCTGCGCCGTTGTTTGCCTGTTCCTGTTCGAGAGCGTCATGCTGCTCGCCGTGCTCATATACGGCAGGGATCTTTCCGGCCATCTTTTCGCGCGCGCAGGCTGGCGCCTTCTCATGAACACCGTTATCGTACAGGCTGAATACCTTCTGTTCGGTCTGATCTGCAGAGAAAAAACGATCCGCTATGAAACCAGATAGCCCGGATCTGACGAGGTGATAACACATGCGCCCAAAGCGTTTCAGATATCTCATATTCTTTTTGCTGGTCATACTCGTTTTCGGGGCGATGTTCGGACAGCTCGCGACGCTGCAGTTCATCGATTCCGCATCGTATGCCGAGGCGCTGACGAGCAAATCCACGCGGACGATCAGCGTGACCGGCAAACGCGGCACCATTTACGACCGCAATATGACAGTGCTCGCCTACGACCGGGAGAGTTACAATATCCAATTCTACCGGGATCCCGACAGGAGAAAGGCCGCCGACCGCGCCGCCTACACGCAGACGATCAAAAAGGTCATAGAGATCGTAGAGGGAAACGGAAATTCCACCGTAAACGATTTCTGGCTTGCCCGGGATGAGCAGGGAAACTGGCAGTGGAACACGGGCGGCACCTCCGAATACGTCATCAACAAGCGCATGGAGCAGTGGCGCGCCAACTTCTACCTGAGCAACGAGACCAAGTATCCTGTGGATGTACTTTTCGATACGCTGTGTACAAACTACTCGATCGATCCGACCTGGGATGAGGATCTCAAGATCAAAATACTCTCCATCTGGCAGACTTCGCGCATGAGCGCATATCTGTCCACACCTGTAACAATAGCCTTTGACGTATCCAGTGAGACCGTCGCCGAAATAGAATCCGACAGCACGCTCGAGGGCATCTCCATATCGATCGGTTACGAGCGCGTCTATCCCCAGGGGACGGCTGCCTGCCATATCATAGGCTACGTCAGCCGCATCTCCTCCTCCTCGGCGCTGGAGGATTATATCGAAAAGGGCTATTCCTCGGATTCACTGGTGGGAATGTCCGGTATCGAAGCCAGCATGGAGGATCAACTGACCGCATCTATCTCCTACAGAAGAGGGCAAAAGATCGTCGAGGTCGACAACATGGGAAAGGTCCTGCGGACGCTTTCCTACACGGAGCCGGTCGACGGCAGCGATGTGATACTGACGATCGATATCGACCTGCAGCGCGTCATGGATGAGGCGCTCAGAGACCAGATCAAGGAGATCAACAACGAACAGGTCCTCCTGATGAACGACCGCTGGCGCAGGTACAACGCCGATACGCTGAAGCAATACCGGGAAAACGGGACGGAGATCAAGCTTGCGGAAACAGGGGCTATGGTAGCGATAGACCCGAATACGGGCGAAGTGCTTGCCATGTCCTCCTATCCCAATTTCGATCTGAGCCTCTTCTCCGGCGTCATCTCTTCCGCAGACTGGAATGAGATCATATCCCAGCCGAACAATCCGCTGTACAACCGGGCTGTCAGTGCGCGCGATACGCCGGGCTCCATCTTCAAAATGTGCACATCATTAGGCGCTCTGATGGAAGGCGTTCTTACGCTGACCGAAACGATCTCCGATGAAGGCTATTTCACCCTGACCGACCAGACGAACCCGCCAAAGTGCTGGATCAGCGAGGCAAACCGCTACCGCCATGCCAACCAGACGATCGTGGAAGCGCTGAAGAACAGCTGCAACTTCTTCTTTTACACGATCGGGTACAGGCTCGGTATCGCCAACCTCAATAAGTGGGCGGCGCAGCTCGGCCTCACATCCCGCACGGGCATAGAGCTGAATTCCGAAACCACGTCCTTCGTCGGGAACCAGGATAAGCTCTACGATACATCCCGCGATATCAATTCGCAGTATACGTCAAAGCCTATCTTCGCTTATTACACGATCATCAGAAAGCTCCGTTCCATAGGCGAGGACAGAGGGATCGCTTATGACGAGGAGCGTCTTGCAAAGACAGCGAAGGCTCTGATGGATATCGCCGGCGATACCACGATCAGCAAGGATGATTGGCCGAGGCATATCCGGAATACGCTCATGGATATGCTGGGCCTCCCCTCCGGCTATATCTCATCGAACTTCCTGGCCAACGAATTCTACTACTACATACAGGATCTTCGCTGGACGGCAAACGAGACGATCATGGCCGCCATAGGACAGTCCATCACGCAGGTCACTCCCGTCGCCGTAGCGCGTTATGTAGCGGCTGTCGCAAACGGCGGAACGGTGTACGATATACAGCTCGTTGACAAGATCGTATCCTCTACCGGCAGCCTGGTGCTCGATAAGACACCCGTCGTCGTCAACCAGATCACCGGCGCAGACCAATACCTTGCCGCCATACGCCAGGGCATGCAGGAGGTTGCCGATATCAACGAAGACGGTACAGCCGGTACGCAGTTCGCGAACTTCAAGTATACCGTAGGCGCTAAAACGGGTACAGCCGAAAGGACCGACCTTGATGTGGAAAACAACGCGTGGCTGGTCGTTTACGCGTCGGCAGCCAATCCCAGGATAGTGGTCGTCACGTACATCCAGAACGGATACGCGGGTTCCCACGCCGCAAACGCGCCGAAAAAGGTCATAGCGGCATATCTTGATTCCCTCGCGATCAAGGAAAACGCCAAGTTCCAGAGCGACAACTCATTTATCGAATAAACGGAGGCCGATCAATGTCTCAAGCAAGGGCCAGGGCGGGCGCAAAGCCGCACAAGAGCTTTAAAGCAAGGCTCCGCCAGCTGCAGGGCTTTATCAAAAAGAACAAATTCGATCCTTTGCTCATCAAGAAGGTCGATTGGCTGCTCATCGGGCTTGTGCTCGCCATATCCCTTTTCGGAGTCGTCTGCATCTTCGCGGCGACCGGTACGACCATCATACCCAGGCCCTCCTCCATCTGGCGGATGATCCAGCAGCAGCCCAAATATCACGCGATGCTGCAGCTCCTGTGGACAGTGCTCGGCATGGCAGTAATGGGCGTCTTCATGTACTTCAGCTACCAGTTCCTCTCCACCTACTCCAACGCCATATACTGGGGCAATATCATACTTCTTACCGTTGTTCTGTTCATGAGAGCGGGCCGGGGAAGCATGAGCGGCTGGTTCTATATCGGCACGAGGACCTTCCAGCCTTCTGAGATCGCCAAGCTCGCCATCGTCATAACGCTCGCAAAGTGGTTCTCGGAGCGCAAGACGCCCGTCAACAACATCCGTTCCCTCCTGCAGGCGCTTGCTTACGTTGGTCTCCCCCTGGTGCTGATACTCCTTCAGCCCGATTACGGCACGGCGCTCGTGTACCTTGCCATCTTCGCGGTCATGATGTTCCTTTCGGGGCTGGACTGGAAGCTGCTGACAGGCGTCATCATACTGGCTGCCGTCATAGTCGTTCCCCTTTGGAATTACCTGATCAACGCGGAAGAGGTCAGCTTCCGCCTGACGAGGATACTGATCTTTTTGGACCCCTCCTCCAATCCGGACAGCGCGAGGCAGATCACCAACGCAAAGATCGCGATCGGATCCGGCGGTTTATGGGGAAAGGGGCTGTTCGCCAACGGTTCCTTCGCGGTGCTCGACTACATCCCCGATGACCATACGGACTTTATATTCTCCATCGTCGGGGAGACATTCGGCTTTGTCGGCGCAGGCGCGCTGATACTCGCCTATCTCATCATGATCGTCAGAATGACCGCCATGTCCTCCTCCGCGGGAGATTCCTTCGGCACCTACCTGACGATAGGGATCATGGCGATGATGCTGTTCCATATCGTAGAGAACGTCTGCATGGTCATGGGCCTTCTGCCTGTCACGGGCATCCCCTTGCCCTTCGTAAGCTACGGAGGGTCCAACATGCTTACCAATTACGCGGGCATCGGCATCGTCATGAACGTGTATATGCGGCGTTTCGAGGTAAGGGTATCGAGCTCGCAGGTTAGGCCGCAGATCAGCATATAAAGCCAAAGCCGGACACCAGCAGGTGTCCGGCCTGTTTTTTCCATTTTTCTGCAGGGAGCTGCCGTTCATTGATTCGAGAGCAGTATCCTTCCCCCGTCTATGATATGGTTCGAACCGGTGATAAACGCCGCTTCATCCGAGCACAGGTAGAGCACCAGGTTTACGACCTCGATGGGCTCAGCCGCCCTCCCCAGGGCAGTCTTCATCTGCGCCATGTTCGCACGGGTAAGGACAGGCCCGGGTGACACGCCGCAGCAGCGCACGCCGTACGGCGCGCCTATCCTCGCCAGCGCTTTCGTCAGGCCATATGTAAGGCCGCTCTTTTCGGCGGCGTAATCCACGCCCCCTCCGGTCTCCCCGTCCACGGACCCGATGTTGATGATGACGCCCCGCCTGCACTTCTGCATCTGCTCAATGGCGGCGCGGGCAAAGAGCATGGGGGCACGGAAATTCACCTGTATGCCCCAGTCGATCACATCGATGGGCTCGTGTTCAAAGCTCCTGTCGGTAAGGCCGCACATCCTGGGCGCGAAGCCGCCGGCGAAATTGATCAGTATATCCACATTCCCTTTCTCGGATATCACCCTGTTGACGACCGCCTGTATCTGGTCGTATTCGCGCACATCCGTAACGCATGGGAAGGCGATCCCGCCGTTTTTTGTGATCTCCCCCGCCTCTTTTGCAAGCCCTTCGGCATTGATATCCGCCATGTATACACAGGCGCCTTCTTCCGCCAGCTTCTTCGCCGTCAGCAGGCCCATGCCGGAAGCCGCGCCTGTCACGATGGCGCTCCTGCCTTCAAAACGTTTTATCATAGCTATCCTTCCTTTCTTCTATCAGTCGATCCCCTTCACGTCCCCGATAGACCAGCTCAGGTTCCGTATCGCGGACACCATATTGGAATAGAGAGGCTGTATCGAAATAAAATCCTGCGTGTAGGTGAGCGGGCAGAAGGTGAGGAAGCTTCCCAGAAGCGGCTCGAGGAGCCTTAAGGGCTTCGCGAACTCACCGCCGCACAGGTGGATAAAGGGGATCTTCATCACCTTTCGCAGCTCCATGGTAGTGCGGATCGCCTCCAGGAATTCCTCCTGTGTATTCGCGAGGGTTACGATCTTCGCGATATCCGGGCCTCTCTTTTCCACATCCAGCATATGCTCAACGACCTGTTCACAGGTCATGGAATGGTATACATGCGAGGATATGACCACTTCCCCGCCCATTTCATGGATCTCATCGATGTACCTGATCTGCCTGTCGACGGCGGAAGGCTCCTTCGTGTACTCATCCGGCGAAGGAGCAAAGGAATCCGCCGTGATATCGATGCAGGCTGCGCCGCATTTTACGGCGCTCTTCAGGATATCCAGCCGCTCCTCATCCATATAGGGCATGACCCTTTCCCCCGCGGCGCGGTACAGGAGCATCATGACAGGGCGCGTGGTAGAATCCGCGATCTTTTTCAGCACTTCCTCTGTCTGGTATTGTCGGTCCAGCCTGTCAAAGTGCACGGCAAACGCCTTCGCGCCTTCATATTCCGCGTTTTTGATCGTCGCGATATCCCTTGCCAGGTCCGGTTCACCGATAATGCAGGTGATGACCGGCCGTTCAAGCATAAGGAAAGACTTTTTCTTCATAAGAACCCTCCTGACAGATTCTGGTCTGTATATCAGATGTCAAGCTTTATTTCGGCACTGTTCCATGCCCTTGCCTTGATCGTTTTTTCGATATCATCCCCGTTCCTTCGGAAAAAGGATATGCGGATGCTCTTCACCTCACCGGGCAGGAGCAGGAAGCAGTTATCCGACGCAACAGAAGCAAGGTTTTCTCCATCTATCATGACCGGGAAAGCGGGCACGCTGCCTCTGTTTTTGACAGAAACTTCCAATGTATGCCTTTCCTTTGTGAGCGTTTGGGATATGACCTCTAATTCCAGGGATGCCTTGCCGACACTTGAAACCTGGTCCTTCAGCCAGGGTCCTTTCTCCATAAACATGTTCTCACAGGTGCCAAGGCGCCTCTTCTCCCGGAACTGCTCATCGCCAAGGACCGACAGGCAGCGGGGCCAGTATACCTTTCGGTTCACAAGGCCGTTTCCGTTTGAGAGACTGAGAACAATAAAGAAGTATCTGTCGGTGTATCCATTTCCCAAACGGAATTCGCCGAAGCTGATTTTCTGAGGTACAGGATCAGGGGATATATCGACAACACTGCGCCGCATCTCAGCGAGCTCCATACCCGGTGTATAGATGCGAACACTCAGTTCCAGCCCTCTGCACTCTTTGCCCGTATCGTTGAGGATACAGACATTCAGCGGAACGCTCTCTCCCGGATAGTATGACAGCTCATCCGCCGCAAGGCTTATACTCAGCGGTGCATATGCGTTTTTAAGCGCATAATACGGAGCAATAGGCTGCCCGAAGCCGTCCATCAGCTGTATCCCGACCGCGACGGAGGGACGGCGGAACACCCATGGCATGAGGCCCGTGGTAACCGGATAGTTTTCGCGCAGTGATTCTGCCATGATCTGGTAGAAGGCGAAGGACGCGATGTGCGTCGCTTCGGTAAGTTCCGGCAGGTCGATCCCCCTGATCCCCGTTATCGCTGAGGCAAGGGAGAGCATACGCGGTATCCTTCCCGGGTTGAATTCCGCAAAATGCTTGCGCAGTTCCGGATTTTGCGTTTCAAACTCTCGGGAAAAGATGTCGGAGAGCGGCTTTGAAAGCTCTTCCTCCGATACGACCCGGCTGATGGCCTTATAGCTCGGGAAGCTGTGTATCCCGCTTTCCGCCACAAAGGGAATCTGCTTTGCGATCCTGCGGTACCTCACTGGCTCCATATCCTGGTAGATGTGAGCACTCCCGCGGTCCGGCGTCGTCCGTACCCACTGCCTCTGCGGATCGAGATCGTGTACCGCGTTCTCGATCACAGACATGGAGGCGAGGTTCCCCTTATCGTAGGGGTTGAATTCGTTTCCCCCGCAGTGGATAGCGAGCGAGGGATGGTTGCGGAGCCTGTACAGGTTCATGAATTCCTGGCAAAGCAGTACATCGTGATCGATATTCGGCGTTGTGCTGTTGGCGAGTGAATGATCCTGCCAGACCATGATGCCCATCTCATCGCACAGAGAGTAGAACACATCGCTTTCAGGGATACCTCCGCCGCTCCACACGCGTATCAGCATGACGCCCATATCCCTCGCGGCTTCCAGCGTCCATCGGTATTCCTCCTCCTTCAGGCAAAGGAAAAGGTCTATGGGCATCCAGTTGACGCCCTTCAGGAATACCCTTTCACCGTTTATCACAAACCAGAACCTGTCCCACCTCGTGCGGAACCTGTCTCCCGCGGAATAGACTCTGTCAATCGAACGTATACCGAAATCGAATTCCTGCTCATCAAGGGTGTTCCCGTCTTCCATGAGCAGTATCCGGACGCGGTACAGCCCCGGTCTGCCCATTGTATGAGGATACCAGAGCACGGGATCCTTGATCGTAAAGCGGCGGGTATAGTGATGGCATTCATAGTATCTGATGTCCGTACCGCTCTTTTCCCAGTCGAAGGGTATGTACTCCTCCGGTTCCGAATAGATGATGTTCCCCGTCTGCTTATCGGTCATCTCGAGCAGTACTTCCAGTTTTCGGTCCTGCCGCAGGCCGTAATTGTTCCTGAGGCTGAACGTCATTCCACCCCCCTCGGATACGCTCGGGCAGCACGCAAACTCATCTATCGCGGGATCGGTGATCTCTGCCTCAAACGTCAGTTCCGCACACCCGTCCCCTATGGCTGTTGTCTGCAGGTACGGCCTGCTCAGGTGTGTGTCATTTAAAACTTCGATCCGGACATCCCGCCAGATCCCTATCACGTTGTAATCGCCGGGCAGGCTGTCCGTATCCCTCATGAGGTACCAGGGAATGATCGGAAACGGCTTCTCCTTATCCGGGTTGCGCGAATTGAAGCCGGGCATATGCCAGTTGCAGGCCCTGACCGCCGCTTTAAGCACATTTTGCCCCTGCCTGGCGATCTGCGTCACATCACAGACAGGCCCGCCGAACATCCCTTCATGGTCTCCCAGGAGTACGCCGTTAAGCCATATCCTGCTGTAATAGCACACCCCGTCCATGCACAGTATGATCTTTTTTCCTGCTGGGATCTCATCCAGGGAAAACTCTTTTCTGTAAAACCAGGTCTTGTCATCCACCCAGTCATATTTCTCGCCGTTGGTCCCAAAATAAGGTTCCGGAAGAACGCCGGCATCGGCAAGCTGTCTGTAAACCGTTCCCGGCACATCTGCTTTCATCCTGAATTCCGGGGTATCCTCCGGATCGTCTGTCCAGGCGAGATCCCATTCACCGTTAAGGGAGATATGGCAGCATTCTTTTCTCGGTTCGATATAATACGGCTGAATCAGCTTCATATGCATTCCTCCGGAGATATTTCCGCATAACGGTGCTGCATCTCGAGAAGGCCTTTCAGGTACCCTACGGCATATAACCGCCCCAGGGATTCATATCCGGGCCGGTTGTTCTCCTCTCCGGCCATAGTAGGTACATGGTCTACCCGGACGCAGCAATCCACGTCATTTCTTTCGTACAGGTCAATACATCTCGCCATATCCGTAATGCCGTTATCATGGAAGGTCTCGTGAAAATCGTCTTTTGTTCCCCTTATGTCCCGAAAATGCACGAGGTTGATCTTTCTCTTTTTCGCAAATACCTTTATCACATCGTATACATTCTCACCCATAGCAGCGAAGCACCCCTGACACAGGCATATACCCGCATTGGGGCTCGGCACCAGATCGACCGCTTTCTCCATCGCCTCAGCGCTGGTAAGTATGCGGCCTACGTGCTGTATATACGGCTGGGGAGGATCGTCCGGATGGAGGGCGAGCTTCACACCGGCCCTCTCTGCTGCGGGCACTATCGCCTTTTGCAGGTATTCCAGGTTTTCCCAGAGCCTTTCGTGCAAAACTTCTCCGGCCTCAGTAAACGCATCCTGGTCCATATCGGATTGCGCATAGCCTGTGACAAGCGCTCCTCCCCGCTCACTGATCCCATACCGCGTTCTCAGCCAGCCGAAATGCGCCATAAAGTTATAGCAGAGCGTGCCTATGCCGAGCTTCCCCATATTAGTGATAAGGGTGATCATCCTATCGATCTCCTCATCGCGCCCGGGAAGGCCAAGCTTGATCTTCTGGTTCTGGCAGGCAGGTTCTATGACATCCAGGTGAAAGCCGTTTTCAGCGAACTTATCCCTCATGCTTTTCAGCAGGGGATAGCTGGATGCATATTCTTCCATATACCCGTCCGGCATACGGCCGACGGCATGCTCTACCCCCATCTGAGCGGCAAAACGCCACTGGATATCCGGCTCCGCCAGGAAATAATCAGCCAGGATCAGCATATACTTTCTCCCTCGATCATAGTATCAGTCTTCACTGTTCCGCTTATTCCTTCTGAATGCAGATGCATACCGCGCCTTTTATCGGAAGATCCGATACGGTCTTCCCGTCACGGGTAAGCGTAAGTCCGCCCGCATCCTGGTTGGCCATATACAGGACACCGTCCTTAGAAAAATCAAAATCCCGGGGGAATTTACCGGCAGAAGGGGTGATAGACACCGGCTCAAGGAAATCATCCTTAAGCACCCTGAACCTTGCGATAGAGTCATGGCCCCTGTTGGAAACATAGATATCGCCCTCAAAGAGGCGTATGGCGGCTACTCCGTTGAAGCCTTCATAATCCTCCGGGAGCGTTGCAAGTGTCTGGACACATTTCCACCCGTTCTCCCCATTTTTGAAGAGGCTCACCTTGCTGCCCAGCTCATAAGCGAGATAGAACGTATCCGCGTCCTTGAATACCAAGTGCCTGGGGCCAAATCCCGCTCCGGCTCCATCTATCCTTTCAGAAAACGTGAGCCTGCCTGTCACCGGATCCCTGTCATATACCATCACAGCGTCTATGCCAAGGTCGCAGACAAAGATCGATTCCGTGCCCGGCCTGAAGACAACCTGGTGCGCGTGCGCGCATTCCTGCCTTTCAGCATCAGAACCATGGCCTTCGTGCTCAATGAGCTGTATGATCGGGCCAATCACCCCGTCTTCCACGGGAAAAACGCTGACAGAGCCTGACAGGTAGTTTGCCACGTACAAAAACCGTTCATCCCTGCTGAGCACCAGATGGCAGGAAGCTTTTCCCTTTGTGGGGGTTGAACCGAGAAAACGCAGACTGTCCCCTTCTATCCTCCAGCTCGCGGCACACCCCTCGTCATTCTCATAATAGCCGGCAGAGGCGTAAAGCGTTCTGCCGTCCGCCGATACGATAACATAGGTCGGGTTGGCGACATCATCAGCTGATGTTATTAGGGAAAGTGCATCCCCTTCCCTTGTACCCATTGCAACACCAGGACCGCCCAGTCTTGTATACGTTCCTACGAAAAACCGTTCCATACAAAACCTCACAGCATCGTCGCATTCGGATCGGTAAAGCCCTGCTTCGAGGCTTCCAGTTCTTTGCTCCAGTCGAGCATCCTGAACTCCTCACCGCGCGGGTCGGTCTTAATCCATTCGACCATTTCGCTTACCATCTCATAGGTCCAGGGACGGTCGATCTGAGCAGAAGTCCACCTGCCCGCGGCGATCTGAAGGAAGCCGAAATCATCCTTCACATGGGTCTTGGCCGCTCCGTCTACAACCTCTTCCGCAAGATGGGCAGGGATGAACAGGACGCCGCAGTTTACCCCGAACACCACGTCTCCCGGCAGAACGATCGCCTTTCCGATGCGCGTCGGACGGTTGATGGAATTAATGCAGAATTCCCTGATCGGAGTCGGATCGACGCCGCGGTAGTAGACCTGCGTATCGATCTTTTTCATCTGCTCCATGTCACGGACACCGCCCCAAATGACAGCCCCGCCCGTAACGGTGCGCTTTTTCAGCATCGTCGTCAGGTTCCCGCCAAGGAAAGTGCCCTTATATATCTTATCGTACATATCAGCGACCAGCACATCGCCTTCCACAAGGCCGTCTACAACCCACTGGTTAAAGGTTCCGACCCTGCCCTCGCTTGTCCCCTGTTCCTTCATCACATCGAAGAGGTCCGGCCTTGTCGGTGAATAAGAGCAGGTAACCGCCCGGCCTACAAGCTTCCGGTCGTCATCATGCAGTACGCGGAGATCCCCTTCAAACTGGCTTTCATAGCCCTTCATAAATATGGGCTTCCATACTTCTTCAAGGGTCATATTCTTGAGCGCTTCCATCACGCGGTCGGGAACCTTCGGGCGTCCGTCAGGGAGCCTTTCCCCTTTCCACAGGGGCGTTAACTGGATAACCGTTTCAGGATCAAAAAAACGTATCACAGACTCTTCCCTCCATCCACATAGATATTCTGTCCGGTGATATACCTGCCGGCATCAGAGCATAGAAGAAGCACGGTTCCGGCGATATCCTCCGGTTCTGCGTAGAAGCGTACCGGGATCAGGTTTTTGACCTTATCCGCGTACACAGGATCCGACAGGGCTTCGACATTTCTATCGGTATACACTACCCCGGGAGCAACGCTGTTCACAGTCACACCGTACTGTGCGCACTGCAGGGCAAGAGACCCTGCCATATTTGTCAGAGCTGCTTTGCTCGCAGAATACACCAGCATATCCGGATGCGGCTTTTTTTCCTGCACACTGCCAATCGTGACGACCCTGCCCCAGCCTTTCCGGCACATATCCGGTACGATCATCTGCATGAGCTGCATGGCCGAAATGAAATTGACCCTCAACTGATTCAGAGCATCCTGCTCCGATATCTCAAGCCAGTTTTTCTTGTACTGTACAGAAGCGTTGAGAACGAGTATATCGACAGGTCCCGTTTTCAGGGCTATCCTTTCCGCTGCACCGGGCTTCAGGAGATCCTCTGCGATATCAATGCCCTGACGCGGTACGGAGCCGTGCCGTATGACCGCTGCCCCATGATCCTCCAGGGCTTTGGCAATGGCTTTTCCGATACCCCTGGAGGAGCCGGTGACAAGCGCCGTTTTGCCCTTCAGTTCAAACATATCTTCCATCTGCATCATCCCAACACGATCTCAAAACGGTTGTCCCTGTTCTTTCCCAGATGCACCGTTTTGCAGGTCTTCTTTCCCTCATATTCCGCTTCGATCTCGTATTCCCCGTAGAAGCCGCGGAATTTCATTTCATCCGGAGCCTCGGTACAGATGTTGGTCCTCCAAATCTCCCCAAACAGCTCACGCATGACCTTGAGAGCCTTTTTCTCGGTGAAATCGAACCGCATAAGACCCCCGCGGAAATAGTTCTCGCCCGAAGCCATATCCCCCGGCTGCGCGTTATGCGCGTATCCATCCACCAGATTCCAGTAGATGATCGCCTCCATCGCAGGGTGGCTGAACCACATTCCGTACAGATCCCTGATGATCTCAGCTTGTATCTCCTCATCCTCCGCGTCTTCCGTATAGGCGGGTATGGTTATCTCTGTGATCTGAAGGGGCTTTCCGAATCCGGCATACTGATCCATCACATCGTAGATCCTCTGGGGATCGTACATCATCCTCGTCCTGTCGACAGCATCCTCTGAGCGGAAGAACATGTGGAACTGCAGCCCTATCGCATCGATGCGGCAGCCCTTTGCGAGCGCTCGCTCAATGATCATATAATACGCGCTGCGGTTATAGCGGAACAGGGAATCCCATATATGCGATGCCTCATTGATGATCAGCTCGTTCTCCGGCATGATGCGTTCCGCCAGTTTGAAGTTCCATTCTACAAATTCAGGGTCTGTGAACATAGGCGTAGGCCCATTGCACAGCGTTTCGTTGATGACTTCCATGCCCGGTATGGACTTCCCGTACCTTTCGGCGATCTCCCGGTACCTCTTCTCGAGCAGCTTCTTCATGATCTGGAGATCTTTTGGTACCCAGGAAGGCGTGAAAGGATCATATGTCAGGCAGTGGAGCTTAGGCGTAATGCCATGCTTTTGGCAGAAATCCACGCAAAGATCCGGGGCAGGCCTGCGGTATATCTTCGGACTGTCCGCAGCATACCTGGGCTTTCCCTCTTCAGGCTCCAGGTCCTTCCAGTAAAAGGGCACCGTCGCCTCGTTGAAAAGGGAAGCAAATGTCTTTTTATATAGATCGTTTTTCTCTTCTGTCTCCAACTCATCCAGCATGAAGATATTGGCGCCAAACAGGAAATCATGCGTCTTCTGCCGTATATTGATCTTAGCTCCTGTGACCTTCTCCCCTGCAGCGTTCCGGATGGCAAGATAAGCATCCCCTTTCCGGTATGCTTCGATCCCATCCCTTGTACGGCTCTTCATATAAAAGCTGTTATCGATGAACGGTTTTAAGATCTTTTCACGGTCGTAAATCATCATTCTGCTCCTTTCTGTCGCAGTCCGTTACAGGACAACAGGTATGCCCGCGGGGAGATCAAGCCCCTTATGGAATTGTATCCTGCGCCGGATGGTCCTGCCCCCGACATCTATCTCAAGGTCATAGTCCCCGCGGAACGCCCGGAACTCCACTGTATTTCCTTCACCGGAATCCAGCTCGGCTTCCGTATGCCATGTCTCATGAAAGAGCTTGCGGATCGTATGATACGCAGGCTTCATCGTCATATCGAAGCGCATGAGACCCGCTCTGGTGATATTTTCACCTGCGGTAAAATCTCCCGGTTCGGCATTGTAGGCGTACCCATCCACCAGGTTCCAATAGATGACCGCTTCCATTGCCGGATGAGAGAACCAGATGGTATACAGGTTTTTGATGATCTCTGCCTGGAGATCTTCATCCTCTTTACTGTCCGTATGGCAGGGGATCGTGATCTCCGTGACCTGAAGCGGCAATCCGAACTGCGCGTACTGATCCATGATCCCATAAAGCTGCTGCGGGTTATACAAGCAGGGGCATTTCCTCTTTTCATCCTCCGGCCGTCCGAAGATATGGAACTGCATGCCTATACCGTCGATCCGGCAGTTTTTACCGATTGCCCTTTCGATCTGCATATAATACGGCATACGGTTGACCAGCCTCAGGTTCGGCCCCCAGACGTTTTCCGTCCCCTCGTTTATAATGAGTTTATTGGAGATGAAATACTTTTCGGCCAATTTGAAGCTGCGCTCCACAAGCAGCGGATCGTTCCAAACAACAGAGGAATGGCTAACGAGCGTATCCCGGACCGGGCAAAGCGTTTCGTTGATAACCTCGATCATGGGTATACTGGAGCCGTACCGTTCCGATATCTGCCTGTAACGCTGTTCGAGAAGGGTCCAGACCGTAAATGCGTCAGCCGGCATCCACAGAGGCGTAAACTGGTCATAGGTAAGGCAATGGAGCTTTGGCTCTATCCCCATTTCCCTGCAGTAATCCATGCACAGATCCGGAGAAGGCCTGCGATAGATCTTAGGGCTTCCTTTCTCAAAGCGGACTTTACCCTGTTCCGGCTCCAGTGTGTACCAGTAAAACGGTATCGTTGCCAGATTGAACACCTTGTGAAACGCATCCCGGTACAGACGGTTCTTTTCCTCTGTCTCCATCTCATCCAGCATGAAGATGTTGGCGCCATGCTTAAAGTCATGATCCGTCTGCACGGCTTTTAAGTGCACATGGTTTACCGGCGCGCCTTCTTTTGTCTGAAACCGTATCCGGCAGTAGCCTTTCCTGTAGTTTTCTATCCCTTCCCGGCATCTTTGCTCAATAAGATCCTTCTGTTCCTCAAAGAGCTTCAATACGGTATCCCGCCGTTCTGACACGTGAACCCCTCCTTAACTCCAAAGCCTGTCGTTGCAGATATCCGTGTTCCACTCATCTGTCGGCTCCCATTGGCCGGGGACCTGTTTGCTGATGACAGTGCCGATAAACTCCTCGTTCAGGCTTTCAATGCCTAAGCCGGGAGAATCCGGCACTTCGATAAAACCGTTTCGGATCAATGGCCTCGGGAGGCCGTTTGCGATATCCTGCCAGTAAGGCACATCCGCGCTGTGGAATTCCATAGCCAGCACCTGAGGCAGTGCCGCCGCGACATGGACAGCGGCCATCGCGCCTATCGGGCTTTCCGCCATATGCAGCGCGCATGCAACGCCATTTTCATATGCCATATCGCATATCTTTTTTGTTTCCAGCATGCCGCCCGCTGTCAGGATATCGGGATGGATGACGGAAACGGCACCTGCCTTAAACAGATCGGCAAAGCTCTCCTTCAGGTAGATGTCCTCGCCGGTGCATACCGGTATCGTGATATTGTTCCTGACACGGGCGTACTGGTCCATATAAAACCAGGGCGTTATATCCTCCATCCAGGCGATATTGTACTTTTCCAGCCTGCGGGCAAAGCGGATGGTATCCTCCACGCACAGGTGGCCAAAGTGATCTATCGCAAGAGGCACATCGTACCCGACCACTTCCCGAGCCTGCCGGACGTAGTCCTCCAGTAAATCCAGACCTTTTTCCGTAACATGCATCCCGGTAAAGGGATGTGCTATGGTATTGATCTCGTAGTTTTTCTTCGTCATCTGGGAGTAATCCATAGAACCGTGCGGGGCAGATACCGAATGCATGGCATATCTCTTCAGGTCGTCCAAAAAACCGAGTGGCGCGGTGATCGTGCCGGGCTCGTCTATGATGAGGCCGATGCCCAGATCCATCTTGAGGAATGTGAAGCCCATATCCAGGCGCTTCTTGAGCGCGAGCCCCATATCATGGCCTGTGTGTTTCCCTTCGACATCTGTATCACAATAGACACGGATACTGTCGCGGAATTTCCCTCCCAGCAGCTGCCAGCAGGGCACCCCCCAAGCCTTGCCTGCCAGATCCCACAGTGCTACTTCTATACCGGAAACCCCTCCGCCCTGCCTGGAGCCTCCTCCGAACTGCTTGATCCTGCGGAAGATCTTATCGACATTCATCGGGTTTTCACCCAGTATGCGGCTTTTGAGCATCGCCGCGTAGGTACGGCTGGAACCGTCCCGGATCTCTCCGTAGCCCACTATGCCGTGATTCGTATATATCTTTATAAGCGTCATACGTTTGGGCATACCGTCAATGTCGCAAAAGCGCATATCCGTGATCCTGAAGGTTTTCCTCTCCTCCGGCGTCAAAGGCGTGAGGCGCGGTGTTTCAAACTGCATAATACCCTTCCCTTCATGATAATATGTGTACGGCACAGCCTGTCATTCCTTGATGCTCCCTCTTACGATACCCTTGGCAAAATGCTTCTGCAGGAATGGATATACACACATGATAGGCAGTATCGTAGAGAAGATCTTTGCTGCATTCGCCCCGTCGGCGGTAACATTTGCCATGGCATCATCCATCGACATGTTGTCAACACCCGAATCCACGATGATCACCGAGCGGAGGTATGTCTGCAGGGGCTTCAGCTTCATATTCTTGATGTACAGCATTCCGTCAAACCAGGAGTTCCAGTGCTGGAGCACAATAAAGAGCGATATCGTGGCGATGGAAGGCAGCGAAAGGGGCAGTATGATCCGGAACAGCGTCTGGAAGTGCCCGCAGCCATCGATAAACGCGGCTTCGGACAAAGCCTCCGGAAGTCCCTTCATAAAGTTCATCATGAGTATGATGTTGTACGTATTGACGGCGACCGGCAATATCAATACCAGCATGCTGTCAAGGAGCCCCAGGCTTTTGAATACCAGATATGTGGGGATCATGCCGCCGTGGAACAGCATCGTTATCATGAAATAAACGACGAACCCCTGCCTTGCGGGGAACTGGACCTTGCGCAGGGACATAGGATACGCGGCCAGCACCGTTACCGAAAGGCTTACAGCCCAGCCGATGATCGCCCTGCGCAGTGTCACCCCGTATGAGGTAAAGAACTGGGCATCCTGCATGATGATCTTATAGTTATCGGTATTGAAATCCACAGGCCACAGCTTTACCGCGCTGGAGAAAACGGCATCCTTGCCGCTCAGGGATATCGCGAAGATGTGTATCACGGGTATCACACACAGGATTCCGATCATAACGGTAAAGATATAATTGAATATGATGAACACCCGCCGGGCAGGACTGACTCTGATCATCTTTCCTGTCTCCTTTCTCAGAATACGCGGTATCCGCTGGTCTTATATGCTATCTTGTAGGAGACGATTATCATGACAGCCGATATAGCGGATTTGAACAAGCCCGCCGCACTCGACAGTCCGAA
>DBXA01000191.1:33819-52287 GCA_002309235.1 Christensenella sp. UBA1224
ACCTGGTCAAAGCCTGCATTCAGGATGCTGCCCATGGACAGCGTCGCCATGAGTATGATGATAGGCACTATGGAAGGCAGCGTAACATGGAGCATCTGCTGCCAGTGCCCCGCTCCGTCTATCGTTGCGGCTTCATATAGATCTATATTGACACCGGCTACAGCTGCCAGATAAACAATTGTACCGTAGCCGAATTCTTTCCAGATATGTGTAAGTACTATCGTAAACGGAAACCACTTATTGTCCCCGAGGAATATGACCGGTTCTATCCCGATCGCCTTTATCAGTTGGTTTACCATTCCGGTACCGCTGAGCAGCTTCCGGAATATCCCCGCCAGCAGGACCCAGGAGATAAAGTGCGGAAGATAGATGAGCGTCTGGACAGACCGTTTAACGAGGCTGTTGCCGATCTCGTTGAGCAGTATCGTAAATGTAACAGGAACGAGCACGCCGAGTACGATCTTCCAGATCGACATAGTAAGCGTGTTTTTTATCGCCTGCACAAAGCCAGGCATCGTAAAAAGCGTGATGAAATTTTTCGTCCCGATCCATTTGGATCCCATGATCCCTTTTGCCGGGAGGTATTTCTGGAATGCTATCAGTATCCCGAACATGGGGATATAATTAAAGAAGAAAAGCAAAAGGACAGGAACGGACAGCATCAGGTAAAGGGGCCAGTCCATTTTGAGCCTTCTGCGGCTGAATATGAAATTGCTCTTTTTTCTCTTTCTGACAGACCTGCCATCGATCGCTGTCATGCTATAACCTTCCTTCGGCGTGGAGTTGATCGAAACCGCAGGGGAAAGCTTACGCTCTCCCCTGCTCAAGAACTGTCGATTATTTCATGGATTTGTAATACGCAGTCACTTCATCCGTGATCGTCTGTCCGCCGGCAGCATACCATTCCTGGACAGCCTTTTCGTATACAGAGATGTCCTCACCCATGATGACCTTGATAACGGCACTGTTCAGCGCTTCGTTGATCGTACTCTGGTAGGTGGTCATCGTCTCTGTCAGAGGTCCATTGTAATCCGCATAGAGATAGCCATTGTCAAGCAGGGCCTGTACGATCTTGTAACCATCGACGAATGCAATCAGGCGGCCCAGATACGCGCGGTCACCCTCAACGGCCTTGCGGCAGAGCTGATAGTTGGAAAGTGCGAAGGGGTCCATCTCCTCTTCCGGTGTGTCATTGGCAAGACCATCCGCGATCAGGATGCCCTTATAGAGGTCCGCGTTCGCGCGGATGATATCACGCATCGCGCTGAGGTTCCACATCTGATATCCATCTTCGCAGACATTGAAGCGTGCGCTGATGGCAGGATCAGCCGAGAAGCGCATCTCATTATCAAATTCGATGAGCATGAACAGCGCTTCCGGATGCTCACATTCGGCATTCACACAAAGGTAGGTGTTTACAGCGGCATTTGTCCTCTGTTTCACTCTCTCGCCATCGATCGTCGGGATAGGAGCAACTACCCAGTCCGCATTCTCATCATTGTTGATATTCGTCTGCATGCTGGTAACGGCGCGCCACGGCTCGCCTACGAACATGCCCGCGCGTCCGGTGGAGATATCCTCATCCGTTGTGCCCGCGACGGCAAAATCAGACTTGATGATGCCCTTTTTGTACCAATCCTGAAGCTTAAGAAGGGCCTCCTTCATGTTCTCATGAGTATAGCCGTAAACATAGGAGCCATCGTCCTGCTCCATCCAGACGGTAGGAAGTACGCCGTAAGCTTCCATTACGAATGTCCCGGCAGGATACATAGCGAATCCCATCGTATCATCGCCGCCGAGCTTCGCATCCTTGAAAGCAAGCGCGACATCCTCAAAATCATCCAGGGTTACCGGGACGCTCTTGCCGACCTGGTCGAGCCAATCCTGGCGGACATAGACAACGCTCGTTCCGTTGTAGCAGTTGCCGGCAGAGGGATACGCGAGCAGCTCGCCCTCATACATACCGGATTCCAGTATGGTGGGATAGGATTCCTGGATCTGGTCCAGATAGACCTTATGTTCATAATTCTCATAGACATCGGAAAGATCCTTCAGCACGCCGTTCTCAGCGAGAACATAGAACATCTGTTTGCCGACGATCATCAGATCCGGCAGATCTCCCGAAGCAAGACCTGTCGTGAGCCTGGCGTTAAGGGCTTCATTGTCCTCGGCTATGATGCGCTCAAGCTCGATGTTCAGATACTCGGCATAACCGTTGATCCACTCATTCTGAGCGGGAGAGAAGCGGGACGGATTGCTGGAATCATAGCTGGATGTTCCGGCAGCCGCTCTGTCGGTCGAGAGCAGCGTGATATGGGTCAGCTCATCATACTTGCCAAAGCGTTCCACACCGTCCACATCCGCAAAGGCCGCTGCACATGTCATAAGCAGTGCGAGAACCAATGCTACGGACAACAGTTTCTTCATGGTCCAAACCTCCTTTTTATATGCATGCCTTTCCGGCATTGCAGTCACATACTCAAGAGCTACATCTTTTTGCGGCAGCCGTCGATCTGGATATTCTGGCCGGAGATATAGCTCGCCTCGTCGCTTGCGAGGAAGCAGATCAGATTCGCGTTTTCGGTGTGCGTACCAGTCCTCCCGGCAAAGGAAAGCTGGCTCGGCTCCACCTGATCCTGCACATTGCTGACGCTCCCGGGGGATACGCAGTTCACAAGAACGCCCTTTTCCGTTACCTCTTTCGCGAGGGCCTTTGTAAAGGCGATCACCGCGCCTTTCGTAGCGGAATAATCCGCCATGTTCGCGTTCCCGTATACGCCCGCGACAGAACCTATATTGATGATCCTGCCCCATCCCCTGGCGATCATGCCGCCCACGACCGCCCTTGTGAAATACATGGTGCCCAGCAGGTTGACCCCGATATACCTTTTCCACATGTCACTGGTGGTTTCGGAGAAAGGGAGATACCTCCTCCAGATACCCGCGTTGTTCACCAGTATGTCTATCTTTCCGAATTTTCCCTCCGTTCCCCTTACGGTGGCCTTTACCTCATCTTCCTCGCTGACATCGCATCTGAAGGTCATCACCCGCGCGCCTTTTGAGGCGGCATCGGCTTTTGCCTTTTCCAGCCCTTCCTCATCCAGGTCCACCAGCGCGAGATCCGCCCCTTCAAGCGCCATCCTCTGCGCCGTCGCAAGGCCGATGCCCGTCGCGGCGCCGGTGATAAGGGCGCATTTCCCTTTTAATCTGAGTTCAGCCATATTCAAACCTCATCTTACCGTGAGTACGATCTTGCCGACGCTCCTGTTTTCCGCCATCATCCTCTGAGCTTCTTCTGCCTGAGTGATGGGGTACACGCGCCAGATCACGGGCCTCACCGTTCCATCTTCCACCTTGGGCCAGACGCGGTCCACCATCTCTCCCAGAAGCTTCTTTTTTGCCTCCGGGGACCTGCTGCGGAGCGTCGTGCCTATGAGCCTTGTATTGTTCACGTACATTTTGCGAAGATCTACCGTCGTCGGGTCTCCCGCCAGCGTCGCTATCATGATCCAGCGGCCCCCGTGCGCCATGCACGGCAGGCACTCCCCGACGGTGCTCCCGCCCAGGCAGTCTATCGCGATATCCACGCCGCGGCCCGCATTTTTCTCCGACAACATGACCTCGCTGAGCTTCTGCTTTGACGTATCCACCACGATATCGCATTTCAGGTGCGATATGGCTTTTGCCGCGTCTTCGTTCAGAACTGTGGTGATCACCCTTGCCCCGAATGCCTTCGCCAGAGGCACCGCTACGCTGGCAAGGCCGCTTGTCCCCGCCGTTATCAGTACGGTATCTCCCTGTTTAAGAGAGCCTTCCTTAAAAAGGAAGAGGTACGCTGCGCCGAAAGCCTCCGGCAGGGCAGCCGCCTCCGTCATCGAAAGCCCTTTGGGGATCGGCATCAGCATCCCCTCCGGTACAGCGGCATATTCCGCGTAGCCGCCTCCCCCGAGCAGAGCGCAGACCTTATCCCCGATATGCCATCTGCCCTCGGCTTTCACCTTTTCCCCTATCTCCGCGATCACCCCTGCCGCTTCGAGGCCGAACCAATCCGGCCAGCCCGGCGGCGGCGGGTACTGGCCCGCCCTTTGCAGAAGATCCGCGCGGTTGAGGGCGGCAGCATGTATCTCCAGTATCACTCCGTCATCCGCTAATACGGGATAAGGCACTTCGCTCCAATGCAATTTTCCGTCCTGTCCGTTCAAAACAGCATGCATTTTTCTTCATCCACCCCGATCCTCTCCGGTCTGAGCCGTTCATATCTTTAACTCATTCCACCCGCAGGCGCAACCTGACAGACTCATTTTTAACGCATTCATAATCTACATAAATTATAATAAACTCATCCCGATGTTTTGTACATGTAAAAACAAGCAAACCGTCATGTAAAAAGAGGTACCCGTTATGGCCATCTCCTTTGATCTTTCCGAACGCCACTATATCATGGCTGCAAACACCCATGTCTACGAGCAGCCTACGATACCCCATTATCTCGACAGGACGCTGGAATACCACGATATCATATACCTGATACGCGGAAAATGGCTTTTTACGGAAAACGAGACCGATTACCCGCTCGAGCCCGGCGATGTGCTCCTGCTAAACGCGGGGTACCATCACTATACAAGGCTTCCATGCGAAAAAGGGACAAGAACGATATGCATCCATGTAACGAAAAGCGAAACAGACAGCGCCGGCGCAGCCGAGGCCGTCACATTGCCTTCCCTGATCCATGCTTCCCGCTTCCCCGTCATCAAAGAGCTTTTCGAGGAGATCATAAACGAGTTCTGGAGTGAAAAACCGCTGAAAAAGCAGAGGTCGTCGATCCTTTTTGACGATCTCATCATCAGGCTCTCCGATATATGCACCGAGACCTATCCCGGGATCCCGGATCTGTGCTCAAGGATAATGGACATGATCAATCGGGAGCCCAGCAAAAACATACGTCTGGCAGAGCTCTCAAGTCAATTCAACGTGTCGCCGAAGGCGATAAACGCCGCGATGCACAAGGCTGTGGGGATGTCCTTCCCCAAGTATCAGCTGAAGCGGAAGCTGGAAATGGCAGCCAATTACCTGGCAGTAGAACCCGATATCCGCCTTGCCGAGGTTGCCGCCATGTTTGGCTTCTTTGATGAATTTCACATGAGCCATGCCTTCAAGGCCCATTTCGGCATGTCCCCTGCCGCTTACAAGCAAAAGATCGCGCAGGGTTAACTGATCCCCACGCTTCCGAAGAAAGCATTCCGATACAGCAGCAAAATGGAAAGAACACGGTATGAAAAAAGCTCCCGCCCCCGAAAGATACGGGTGCGGAAGCTTTTTTCCTGTCATTGCCGTTACGGCTTCCGGACAGAAAGCTTTTTTTACATAGATATGAGCTTCTCCGCGAGCAGGCTCGCGACCTTTGCGTGCGCAAGGTCATTGAGGTGCAGCCCGTCCGGCGCATACATCTTCATCTGTTCGGGGTCGTTGGGGTCTATCCCCAGGTCGCTGTACAGATCCAGGCAGGCAAAGCCATATTTCCCGCAGGAATCCCTGATCACGCGCACATATTCGCCAAGCGGCCGTTTTTCCCCGCAGGGTACGGTCCTGACAGAGGGCTCCGAATCGCCCAGCCTGCGGGATGGCGTCATGAAGACCTTTACGGCCTTGGGATACTTTTCCCTAAGCAAACGCATGAGAAAATCCACTGCCCCAATGAACGTATCCGGGGTCTTGTCCCCTTCCTGCCCGAATGACGCATCCCCGTGCCCGTAATCGTTTGTACCGCCGAAGACGACGATGACATCCGAATCCGCCGGGATATCGTATGCGCGCCCGCAGAAGCACAGATCGTAACGCGGTTTTTCACTGGCCGTATGCTGGTGCGCGATCCGCGTACCCCCTATGCCCATGTTGAAGGGGATGATGCCGAAGCCCGTCTCCAGCCTCTTATCAAACCTGTTCTCAAGCCTCGACACCCCTGTACCTTCCGTTATGCTGTCCCCTAAAAACGCTATTTTTTTGCCTGTCAGTCTCATGGCGCGACTGCCTCCTCCAATGCTTTGCGTTCCGGAACGAATATGAGCCCGTCCCCGTTTTCCGTCACCTGCATGAGGACCGTTTCCCCCAGCCTCACTTTCCCGGAGAGGATCTCCTCGCTCAGCGCATCCTCCACCATGTGCTGGATAGCCCTCCTCAGGGGGCGCGCGCCGAACTTGGGATCATAGCCTTCCGAAGCCAGGTATTCCACGGATGCATCGTTGAAGCGCAGCGAAATGCCCCTCTCCTCCAGACGCAGGGCGAGCTTTTCCAGCATGAGGCGCGCGATCTGCTCGATCTCGTGCTTTTCCAGCGCATGGAAGACCATGATCTCATCCACGCGGTTTATGAATTCCGGACGGAAGACGCGCTTCACCTCGTTGAGGACCGTTTCTTTCATCGTATCGTAATCCGAGGAAGGTTCATCGGCGCCTGATCCGAACCCGAGATGCTTCTGCTGGCGGATCAGGTCCGCTCCGGCATTGCTGGTCATCACAAGTACAGTGTTCTTGAAATCCACCGTCCTGCCCTGCCCGTCCGTCATCCTTCCGTCCTCGAGTATCTGCAATAGCGTATTGAACACATCCGGGGATGCTTTTTCGACCTCGTCGAAGAGTATCACGGAATACGGCTTCCTGCGGACTTTCTCGGTCAGCTGCCCTCCCTCTTCATAGCCGACGTATCCGGGAGGCGCGCCGAAAAGCCTCGATACGGAGTATTTCTCCATGTATTCCGACATATCGATCCGGATCAGGCTGTCCTTGTCGCCGAAGAGCGCCTCTCCCAGCGCCTTGCACAGCTCCGTCTTGCCCACTCCCGTAGGCCCCAGGAAGATAAAGGAGCCGATCGGCCTTTCCGGGTCTTTGAGGCCCGCCCGCGCGCGCCTGACCGCTTTCGCGAGCGCGGTGACCGCTTCCTCCTGCCCGATCACGCGTTCATGCAGTATGCTCTCAAGCTTCATGAGCCTTTCGGCCTCATCCTCCGTCATGCGGGATACCGGTATCCCCGTCCATCCGGATACGACGGCCGCCACATCGTCTTCGCCGACGGATTCCATATTGCTGTCGCGGAGCTTTTCCCATTCGGCCCGCTTTTCCTGCATCTCGTTCTGGAGGAGCTTCTTTTCATCCCTCAGATGGGCCGCCTTTTCAAAATCCTCATTGGCGACGGCTTCTTCCGTCTCCCTCGTCAGCTCTTCTATGCGCTTTTGCTTATCCTTCATATCCGGCGGAGCGGTAAAAGCCTTGATCCGCACCCTTGAGCATGCTTCATCCACCAGATCGATCGCCTTGTCGGGCAGGAACCTGTCAGATATATACCTGTCGGACAGCATCACGGCAGATCTGACCGCTTCATCCGTTATCCGCACCTTATGATGGGCTTCGTATTTCTCCTTCAGCCCGAAAAGGATCTCCACCGCCTCCTCCGGGGTAGGCTCTCCCACCATTACCGGCTGGAACCGCCTTGCGAGCGCGGCATCCTTTTCGATATGCTTCCTGTATTCCGAAAGGGTGGTGGCGCCGATGCACTGCAGTTCTCCCCTTGCAAGGACAGGCTTCATGATATTCGCCGCGTCGATCGCCCCTTCGGCCGCGCCGGCCCCCACGATCGTATGCAGTTCATCGATGAACAGGATCACATTGCCGCATTCCCGTATCTCGGCCATGGTGTTCTTCAGGCGTTCCTCAAATTCTCCCCTGAACTTGGTTCCCGCCAACATCCCCGCGAGATCGAGGGATACGACCCTGCGGCCCCTGAGCATATCCGGCAGCGCATCCGCCGCGATCAGCTGGGCAAGGCCCTCGGCTATCGCGCTTTTGCCCACGCCCGGTTCGCCGATCAGCACGGGGTTGTTCTTCGTCCTCCTGGAAAGGATCTGGACGATGCGCTCTATCTCCTTTTCCCTGCCGATGATGGGGTCGAGTTCCCCGGCGGCAGCCGCCTTTGTCAGGTCCCTGGAATACTGGTCGAGATTCGGCGTCTCCTTTCCCTTCGCGTCCTCGCCCTGCAACTCATCGCCCGCGCCGAGCGCCTTGAGGAGGTCCTCCCTCGCCTTATTGAGGTCAAGCCCCATCTTCACAAGGACATGGGCCGCTACGCCCTCCCTCTCGCGCATGAGGGCGAGAAGGAGGTGTTCAGGGCTGATATAGTTCTGCCGGAGATCGCGGGCTTCCCTTGCGGCGAGCTCCATGATCTTCTTGGAGCGCGGCGTATAGCTGAGGGTATCCGCACCCTGGGCACTGTCCCCCTGTCCGAGCAGGTTCAGTATCTCTATCCTCGCTTTGTCCGCCGTGATATCCCCTATAATGCTTTTTGAGACGCCCGGGTCCGCCAGGACACCCAGCAGGAGATGCTCTGTGCCGACGTAGTTTTTCCCCATGGCGGCAGCTTCCTTCTGGGCGTTGATCAGGGCTCTTTGCGCCCTTTCCGTAAACCTTGAAAAATATGCCATTTCAGTCCTCCGATCATTTATCAAAAAGGTCGTTTTCCGTATTTCTCATGATCATGCGCATGTGGTCCGCGCGCAGCCTGTCCAGATCCCTTGGCTTCGGATCCGCAAATCCGTCTGCCGCGGCGCGCAGCTTCACGCACGCGGGCTGCACCTCGTCCATCAGCTGGTCGATATCCGTGAGGGACATCTCATCGTACATATCCAGCGTATGGGCGAACCTGAGGTTCGACAGCAGCACGCTGCACTCGCCCGCGGGCAGAAGCCTCGCCTCCGAAAGTATCCCCTTTGCCCGGAGCAGGGAATCCTCCAGCTTCAGCGCGTCTGCGGCTCTCAATTCTTCGTGCAGTATCCTCTCCTGCTGGCAAAGCGAATCCATGATCTCATCCGCGGTATCCGCCATATCCCTCTCCGTCATACTGACGGCGAGTATGTTGCGGAGCTCATACAGATCGCTCCTTCCGTCGTTTCCATTGATCCTGCGGAGTGAAAAGCCCTTTTCCGCGATCCCTTTTTCGATCTGCGCGAAGTTCTGGCGTTTCGAGAGCGCAGGGAGGTGCATGATCACGGAGATATGCATACCGGTTCCCAGGTCCTCCGGGCTTGAAACGGAATAGCCGAAATAACCCGTAGAGGCGAACTCGATCCTGTCCGCAAGACATTTTTCCGCGTTCAGCGCCAGCTGCACGGCTTCACCCGTACGCAGGCCCTTCATCCTCGCCCTGATGACGATATTGTCCTTTCCATTTATAAGGAACGATACCCCGTTCTCGTTTTCCGGGATGAGCACCGCCGTCTCTCCGCATTCCTCCGGTATGCTATCCGGTATCACGCGCTTTTCGATCAGGCTTTCCCGGTACACCTGCGGGATGGCCGACATCCTGCAGAGGGTGTAGGCGTTTTCCCCTTCCGAGGCGTTCACCACGGCCTGTACCGCCTTGAGCAGCACCTCCGCCGTGCCGCTCTCATCGTTCAGGTCGAACCGGCACATTTTCGCGTTCCTCGTGACGGTCACACAGGTCTCCACTGCGATATCCTGGTCCGGTATGATCTCCGCTCCCTGCTCCCCGAGGCCCGAGGCGAAGTGCGCTTCCCTGCCCGTGCCGTTCTCCTCCGGCTCCGCGTGCTCATTTTCAAAACGGCGTATGGAATCCCGCAGCCTCGCTGCCTCCTCGTATTCCTCCGAGGCGATGGCCTGGTCGAGCATCTTTCTCAGGTTGTTGATCCGAAGGTCATACCCGATCTCCCTGTTTTCCCCTTTCATCCCGTGCCTTGCGGCAGTCGCCCGGATGTTCTCGCTCTTCAGCATCGCCGTGAGGGGCAGCACAAATGCCTCCGGGCAGTATTCGCATACAAGCCGTCCCTTCTGCGCAGCGTCGGCATAGGCAGTCCCGCAATGCGCGCAGACCAGGTCATCGTATGCCTCGGATCTGGGAAACCGGATCGCGCTGGAAGGAGCCGGCCTCGCCGCTTCCCCTCCCGCCAGGCGCTTTAGGATATCCGGTATCGCGCCTTCCGGTATGCCGGGGAGCTTTCCCCTGAGCCTGGCAAAGCACGGGGGACACAGATGCTTTTCCTGCTTTTCGCCGTTCACTATCATCGTGATGACGATATTGGCCGGGCGAACGCCGCACTCCTCACACATGATCATCAGCCTTCGCCTCCTCGAAATTCCGGAATACCTGTATGAGCATCTCCCGCAGGACCGCCGCCCTCAGTACATCCTTCGTATTGACAGGCAGCGCCAGGGCGTTGCGGCCGATAGCCGCCTTCATGAGCTTTGCCTCCCGCTCGGTCACGATCCCCGATGAAAGCAGGTGCGTGATGACGCCTTCCCCTTCCTCCCTGGATATGGAATTCCCTATCCTCTCCAGGAGATCGTTCAGGAGGCTCTCGTCCTTCCTCTGTTTGATACGGACGATGCGGACGTACCCGCCCCCTCCGCGCTGGGATTCGATCAGGAATCCGTGATCGACGGAAAACCTGGTCGCCAGCACATAATTGATCTGTGACGGCGCACAGCCGAAGTGCTGCGCGAGCTCGTTTCTCCTAAGGTCTATCTGCAAGTCCTGGTCCATGAGTGAAAGTATAAAACGTTCTATCGAATCGCTGAGCTGTGCCATCCGAATACCCCCTCAGCAGTATTTGACTATTCTTGACTTTCATTATACACCTTCTTTGTCCTTTTTGCAACAGGGCCTGCCGGGCATCCCTTCATTATGTTTCCATTATGTTTCACCTTCCCTCCCTTGCCGCCCGGAGCCAAGTGGTATATAATGTCTGATCGAAATACCTTTCAAAGGAGTTGACCGTTTTGAAAAAGATCGTTTCACTTCTGCTCACGGTTGTCCTTGTGCTGGGATGCGTTTCCGGCCTGGCCGATGCAGCGGATCAGAGCCCCTTCACCGTGATAGATGAGCGCGAGTTCGATATGCTCGGCGCGCATGTCACGCTCTGGGAGCACGTTAAGACCGGCGCTCTCGTCATGCTGATCGCGAATGAGGATACGAACCGCGCGTTCGATATCACCTTCCATACGCCGGCCCTCAACAACACCGGCACGACCCATGTTTTCGAGCATTCCACCCTCGGCGGATCCGCGAAATATCCGTCAAGGTCCCTTTTCTTCAATCTTTCCACGCGTACGTACAACACCTATATGAACGCCTCCACTTCCGCGTTCATGACCACTTATCCCGTGGCCTCCCTTTCCGAGGAGCAGCTTCTCCGCTACGCGGATTACTACCTCGACAGCTGCTTCCATCCGAACATCTACGTGGATGAGGATATCTTCAAGGAAGAAGCCTGGCGCTATGCCCTTGACGATGCGGAGGGCGAGCTCACCCTCGAAGGCACCGTCTATTCCGAGATGATGGGCGCCTACGGCATCGACCATGCCGCCTATTACACCTTCGCGCAGGAGATGTTCCCCGGTTCCTATTTCGGCAATGTCTCCGGCGGCCGTCCGGACTGCATCCCGGATCTCACCTGGGATGATCTCAAGGCTTACCATTCCACCTATTACAAGCCCGGCAATTCCCTCACCATCCTCTACGGCAAGTTTGAGGATGTCGATCCCTTCCTCGCCCTGATCGACGAGTGCTTCTCCTCCTTCGATGATTCCGTCCCAACCTTTGAGGAGCCGGATTACATCGCCCTCACCGAGGCAAAGGAAGTGCATACCACCTTCGGCGTGACTGAGACCTCTGATGTGAAGGACAGCGGCATCGTCTACTACGGCTTCCTGTGCGGGAACCCGGATGCCGATACCTTCAACCAGCTGGATCTCCTTACCACTCTTATCAACGATGATTCCAGCGTCTTCATGCAGCGCGTCAAGCAGGAGCTCCCGAACGCCCAGGCCGGCTGCTATGTGGGCCTTGGCGCTCCGGAAGCCTATGTCTATTTCGAGGCGTCCGGCATGAACGAAGCGGATGCCGATACCTTCCGCACCATCGTCGATGAAAGCATGGCCGAGATCGCGGAGAACGGCTTTGACGCCGAATCCGTCGATGCCGTCATCGCCGCCTTCAGCCTGGATATCCTGCTTGCCTCCGAAGGCAGCGACATAGGCGTCAACACCGCGGAAAACATCGCCTATTACTGGGCCGCCACGGGCGATCCCTTCGGCTACCCCGGCTATATCGATTCGATCGACTTGTACTCCGAATACTATGAGGCAGGCGTCTTCACGGAGCTCGTGAAGGAATACCTCGTCGGAAACGAGCGCACCGCCCTCATATGCACCGTGCCGGAGCCCGGCCTCAAGGAGCAGCAGGATGCGGCCCTCGCCGAAAAGCTGGCCGGCATCAAGGCAGCCATGAGCGAAGAGGAGATCTCCGCAATCGTCGCCGATACCGATGCCCTACGCAATAATGAGAAGGAAGACGATTCCTCCGAATACGTGCGTGCCCTTCAGGCCGTCACCGTCGAGACCCTCCCCGAGGAAGCCAGGGTCTACGAGCTGACGGATGAGACAGGCGAGGACGGCGTCCGCAGGATCGATGTCGATGCCGGCCTTTCCGGCGTCGGCGAAGCCACCGTCATGCTGGATGCTTCCGGCATCCCGATGGACAAGATCCACTACTTCAAGCTCTTCTGCGATCTCGTGGGCGAGGTTCCCACCTCCGCACACACCACGAAGGAGCTGGCTTCCCTGACGACCCGTTACCTCTTTGACGGCGTCATCCGCGTATCCCTGATCGATGATGACGAGGCAGGCGTCGCGCCTTACCTGCGCGCCAGCTTCACCGCCCTCGATGATGACCTGAAGGCCGGTTACGACCTGATCGCCGAGCTCCTCTTCGATACGGATTTCACCGATGTCGAGACGATCTCCAAGCTCATCACGAACAACCGTTCCGCCCTCAAGCGCTCCATCACGCAGGAGCCGTACGCGGTAGAGCTCTACCGCGCGTACGCGACCACGGATCCCACCAGCGCCTACTACAACTACATCACCTACCTGGATTACTACGATTTCCTCGTATCCGCGGAAAAGCTTGCCCAGGAGGATCCGGAAACGCTGACCGCCAACCTGCAGTTCATCCAGAACAGCCTGAAGAACAGCTACAACGCCGTTTCCGGCTATGTCGGAAGCGCCGAGAGCGCTAAGGTGAACCGCGAAGCCGCAGATGCATTCCTTTCCGCCCTCCCCTGTGAGGAGACCGTATCCCAGGTCCCGGACTATGTATTCCCCATGGCGGAAGGCAACGAGGCCTTCATATTCGATATCTCCGTACAGTACAACATGGCCTTCGCGACGTGCGAGCAGCTCGGCCTCGGGGATGACGTGAGCGCGGCCTTCGATGCCGTCAACACCCTCGTGTACGATATGTACTTAAAGCCCGAGCTCCGCGAGAAATACGGCAGCTACGGCGTCTTCAACGGCATCAGCGACAACGGCATGTATATCATCAGCTACCGCGATCCCAACGTCGTTGAGACCTTCGCCGCCTATGAGGCGCTGCCCGCCTGGATCGAATCCCTTGAGATCGACCAGGATACCCTCAACGATTACATCACCTCCGCGTACGCCTATTACGCCACTCCCTCGGGTGAGCTCGCCGGCGGCCACAGCGCCCTCCTCAACTGCTTGGGCGACAAGCCCGTAAAGGACGCCGTCACCTCTATGGAAGAGCTCAAGAGCCTCACGCCGGAGTCCTTCCGCGAGTATGCCTCCGTCTACGCGAAGCTCGTCGAGAACGGCTATATCGCCACCTGCGGTTCCGCTTCCGCCATCACGGAGAACGCGGATCTGTATGAGAACGTCATGGATCCCTTCGCCGCCGAGAACGCGGTCGAGATCACCTTTGAGGATACTCCCGAGGATTACCCCTATTCCGAGGCCGTCGTCTTCTGCGTGAAGAACGAGCTCCTCGCCCCGGCATCCGAAACGGTGTTCGGCGTGGATGACCCCGCGACCCTGGGCGATTTCGCAGCCGCCATCCATCTGGCCCTCCTGCAGACGCCCGCTTCTCCCGAGGAGGCCGTCGCCACCCTCGCCGGCTACGGCGTGCTGCCCGGCGATCCTGCCGAAACCGAACTGACCCGTGAGGACCTGGCCCTGTACACCGCGTCCCTCGTGGACACCAGTGATTACGATCCGGAGGCGATGAGCCTGGATGCGTATCCCGATGCCGCCGATGTGACGGCCGGCATGGAGCCGTATGTCGGCTGGATTTTCGCCTACGAAGTCATGCTTCCCACCGAAGAGGGCCTCATCGCTCCCCAGCAGACCGCAACAAAGGGTGAGCTCGCATACACCCTCTATGTGCTCCTGGGTGAATAACGCCTGATCCCCATAATTGGGACAAAAAAGCCGGGCCGCTGAAACGCATCAGCGGCCCGGTGTTCTTTTTGCCTTTACGGTCTTCAGACCGCCTGCACGGTGCAGGATACGGGTTCGAAGCCTTCCCCGCTCACCGTCAGGGTGCATTCGCCCTTCTCCTTTGTCGAGCGCAGGATAGCGATCGCCGTTCCGTCAAACAGGCTGCATTCACCCGAAGTATAATCATCCTTCGTCATCGGGTCGCCGGATCCCAGGCCCCCGAGCGCCCCTGCTCCCGTTACGGATACCCTGATCCCGGGCCTTGCGTATACCCTTTCCCCGTTTGTGTCCACCGCCTCTATGCGGATATAGCTTACGTCGCTCCCGCCGGCCTTCATGTCCCCCGTCTCGCACGTCAGGCGCAGCTTCTCCGCCTTTCCCGTCGTCTTGAGGGCGCATCTTCCCGTTTCCTTCCCGTCCCGGTATGCAGTTGCCTCCAGGGTACCCGGTTCGTATGCCGCCGTGAACACCGCGTGGTATGCTGACACCTTTTCCCTGCCCAGGCTCTTCCCGTTCAGGAACAGCTCCACCTCGTCCGCGTCCGCGTACACCTCGATATCGGTCTCCTTCCCCTCGAATCCCGGCCAGGTCCAGCAGGCCGCCGTATCGCTCCAGCTCCAGGGCGTATAGGAAGGCGTAAGGCCGTGCTTTTCGGGCCTCTGCACCGCTATGAAGGGTTCTTTGCGCAGTTTCCATACGATCTCCCTGTAATAGCTCTGCGTCCTGCGCGCGCCCGTCAGGTCAAAATCCCCGCAATAGGCCATGACCCAGGGATAATCCCCCATGAAGGACTTAAGGGCCCTCTCGTTCCCGTCCTCCTGGTAATCGATCTTGCCGCAGCCTGCCTCTCCCAGGTATTCCCATGCGGTCCAGCAGAAATCGCCTATCACGTAGGGGTGCTTTTCCACCAGTCCCCATACGTCCGCGTACTGGGCCACCATGGATTCCGTCCCGCACAGCACGCGTCCGGGCCTCTCCCTGCCGATCTCTTCATAAGCCGTATGCAGGTAATTGAGGCTCATCACGTCCAGCGCCTCCGCGTAATCGTCGCTCTTTGCGATAAAGTAGCTGTGGTCACGCGAGGAGAAGGATTCGTGCGGCACGCCCATAAAGCCCTTTTCCCCCGTGAAGGACTTCCTCTCCCCGCGGAACGACCCCGGCTCGGCGATCCCGTTGATCGCGCTCGTCACCGGCCTTGTCGCATCCAGCGACCTTATGAGCTCCGCCTGCATGCGGGCCAGTGCGCCGCCGTCGTCCGATCCGTCCCTTTCGCTTATCTCGTTGCCGATTGAATACATGACAACGCTCGGGTGGTTGTAGTCCTTTGCCACCATGGACCTTACATCCTTCTCCCACCATTCGCGGAAGAACATGTTGTAATCGTAATTCGTCTTGGGGATGTTCCACGTATCGAAGGATTCGTCCATCACCAATATCCCCAGCTCGTCGCATGCCTCCAGCAGCGCCGGCGACATCGGGTTGTGGGAGGACCGTATGGCGTTGTACCCCGCCTCCTTCATGAGCTTCACGCGCCTCAACGCCGCGGTCTTGAATTCCGCCGCGCCGATGGGCCCGTTGTCGTGGTGGATGCACCCGCCGCGCAGCTTATAGCTCTTCCCGTTCACCAGGAAGCCGCGTACCGGGTCCGCGCTCACCTTGCGTATGCCGAAGCGGTCCCGCGCGGTATCGATCTCCCTTCCGTCCTCGCAGAGCGTGATCCCGATCCCGTAGAGGCAAGGCGTTTCTGGCGACCAGAGCGCCGGGTCCTTGATCACGAAGTTCTGATGCAGCCCCGCCTTCTTCCCCGGAAGCACCGTAAAGGGGATCTCCGCTTTTCCCGCTTCCTTCCCCTCAGGCGAGAGGATCCGGATCTGTGCCCTCAGCGTGCGGGCATATGTCCCTTCGTTCACGATATCGATATCCGCCGTGATCTGCGCGAGGTCCCCTGCGATCTCCTTCGTCGTCACGCGGATGCCCCAGGGGTCCGTATGCGCGGTATCGCCCTCCAGCAGCCACACGTCCCTGTAGATGCCGTTCCCCGGGTACCAGCGGCTGTTGGGGTTCGCCCCTGTCAGGGTGCACACGCGCACCTCGTTTTCCCCTTCCTTCACAAAAGGCGTGATATCAGCCAGAAACCGGCTGTACCCGTAGGGCTGCCGTGCGGCCAGCGTACCGTTCACCAGCACACGGCTGTTATAGTAAACGCCTTCGAATTCCAGGTACATCTTCTTTCCCGCGGGGATTTCCGGCAGAGCGAATTTCTTCTCATACGTCCTGTCCTCGCCTTTGAACCCTCCGTAGCGGAACCAGTAGCTCCTGTCCTCCTCCCGCTTCGTGCCGATCATCGCGTCGTGCGGGAGATTTATCGCCTCTCCCGCGCCCTCCGGCTCCGGCCACTGCCTGTTTTCCTTCACATACCAGTCTTCGTTGAAGCTCCTGCGCAGCATACACATTACCTCCGTCGATCCTTATTTTCCCATGCGTATCTTACCATACTTTCCCCCTTCGGGCAACCGCGCGTTTTTTCCGGAAAACGGCCTTTCTCCCTTGACCGCCCTCCTTCCTTTTTGCTATACTCGATACCGGTAAAGAAACATACGGGAGGTACACCCATGCGCATTCTATTCCTTGATATCGATACCCTCAGGCCGGATCATCTCGGCTGCTACGGCNNCCGCGGCTACCACAGGAACACTTCCCCCAATATCGATTCCATCGCCGCCCAGGGCGTGCGCTTCAACGCTTACCACTGCTCCGATGCCCCCTGCCTTCCCAGCCGCGCTGCCCTGTTTTCCGGCCGTTTCGGCATACACAACGGCGCCGTCGGCCATGGGGATACCGCGGGCGATATGCGCCTGGACGGCAAGGGCCGCAGCTTCCGGGATTACATCGGCACGAACGGCCTCACGGCTTCCCTGCGCAAGGCAGGCTTCCGCACGGCCACGGTCAGCCCCTTCGGGGAAAGGCACGGCTCCTGGTGGTTCTATTCGGGCTTCAACGAGATCGTGAACACCGGCCGCTGCGGCAATGAATCCGCCGATGAGATAGAGGCCGCCGCCGCCGATTGGCTCAACCGGAACGCATCTCAGGACAACTGGTTCCTCCATGTCAATCTCTGGGATCCCCATACCCCCTACNNNGAATCCTTCGGCGATCCCTTCCGGGATGATCCCTGTCCCTCCTGGCTCACGGACGATCTCATCGCCCGCCACCGCAGCGAGGTGCATCCCCACGGCGCCCGGGAGATCGATATGTTCGACAATATCATATCCCCCGCCTTCCCCCGCATGCCCGGAGAGGTNNGATGCCGCCGATGCCCGCCGCATGTTCGATGGCTACGACTGCGGCATACGCTATGCCGATGCCGCCGTCGGCCGCATCCTCGATATCCTGAAGGCCGCCGGCGTCTATGAGGATACCGCCGTCATCGTCTCCTCCGATCATGGCGAGAACCTGGGCGAGCTGGGCCTTTACGCCGAGCACGCCACCGCGGATGAGATCACCTGCCGCATCCCCATGATCATACGCTGGCCGGGCGTCACAAAACCCGGCCATGTGGATGAAGGCCTCCATTACCAGATAGACCTCCTCCCCACCCTGGCAGAGTTCTTCGGCCTGAAGCCCCACCCCTGGTGGGATGGCGAAAGCTATCTCCCCGCCCTTTCCGGGTCCGAAGCCTCCAGGAGCAGCCTCGTCCTCAGCCAGTGCGCCCACGTCTGCCAGCGCAGCGCCCGCTTCGGCCATTGGCTCTATATGCGCACCGTGCACGACGGCTTCCACCTCACATGGCCAAAGGAGATGCTCTTTGACCTGGAGGCCGATCCCCACGAGACGCGCGATCTCTCCGCCGAACGCCCGGATCTCTGCGCCCAGGGTGCCCGCATCATACTCGACTGGCAGGATGAGCAGATGCTCGCCTCCCCCTCCGATACCGACCCGCTCTGGACCGTCGTAAGGGAAGGCGGCCCCTACCACGCCCGCGGCTGCGGCAAACTGTACGCCGCCTACCTCGAAAAGACCGGCCGCGAAAACTGGCTCCCCCTCTTTAAGGAAAAGCACCCGGAAGAGTTTGAATAACAGCCTTGCGGGCTGTCAGAGCCAAACCTGATCGCGCCTTTAGGCGAGAATCGGTTCTGAATTGGTCCACAGTGTGGACCAAGAGCCGATCCTG